>JAIYBI010000035.1 GCA_027488595.1 Opitutaceae bacterium
AGGCACCAAGTTTTTCGTTCCAAGTGAGGGTTTCGGTTCCGGCGCGGCTGGAGAGGACCAAGGTGGTGCCGGGCGCGGGCGCGGGTTGGAGCACGGGCGCGAACTTGTTCTGCAGCCAGGCCAGCTCCACGGTGAGGGGCTTGCCATCCACGCTGATGGAGTGAAGCGCGCCGGCATGGGGGCCGCGGGCCGCGTGGTGCGAACGCTCCTCCATGAGTGACTTATCAATGGGAATGTAAATGGCACCACCTGCGATGCCCAGCGTGAGGACGATGGCGATCCAGTGCTTGGCCGCGAGCCGGCGGGGTGCTTTGATGAGAACAGGTTCGTCAGAGTAGTTGTGCATGCGCGGTCGCTTGGTCGGCGGTTAGTGAAGCGAAAACTCCCTTTCCCGCAACGCAGGATAGCGGGACGGAAGAGGCGGCGTGGAGTTTGATTTTTAGGAACGGGCGGAAAGGATGTTTTCGCACGCCAGATGAAGTCTTGCGCGAAGAGGCTCGGAGCGGGCGGCGAAGGCGCGTTGATGGCGCTCGTAGTCGGCGCGGCCCTCGGGGGTCTCGATGCGCACCGGAGGAAAACCGAGCGAGGCGATGTCGTAGGGGCTGGCGCGCATGTCGAGTTCGCGGATGTCGCGCGCTAGCTCAAAGCAGTCGGCGACGAGTTCGGCGGGCACGAAGGGGGCGAGTTTGAAGGCCCACTTGTAGAGATCCATGTTGGCGTGGAGACAGCCGCGCTGTTCGAACTCGGGCGCGGTCTCGCGGGCAGGCTGGAGTTTATTCAGCGGACGCGCAGGCGGGGTGAAAAAACGGAAGGCGTCAAAATGGGAACAGCGCACCGGCTGGCTTTCGACGATGCGGGCGAGTTCGTCGGGCGGGAAGCGGAGCGGGTATTGGTTGTGGCGGACTTCGTCGGGCGTCTGGCGGTAAACCATGGCCCACTCGTGCAGGCCGAAGCAGCCGAAGGAGGGCGCGCGGTCGCGGGTGGCGGCGAGCAGGGCGCGGAGCCAGGCGACGAAATCGTGGCGGCGGGCGGGGAAGGCGGCGGGATCGAGGGCAACACCGTAAGGGGTTTCTTGATACGCGGAATTCGTGAGATAGACGCGGGCGGCCTCGCCGGCGAGGGTGACGCCGATGCCGGGGTGCCAGCGCCGGAGCCAGGCGGGGCGGTGGGCGTAGTAGGTGAAGAGGAAGTCGTAGACCGGGTGTTTTTCGCCGCGGGAGGCGCGGGCTTGCGCGGGGTCGGTCCAGACGCGCACGCGGGCCTCGTGGTCGCGGGCGCGGGCCTGCCAGTCGGCTTCGGGCAGGACGAGCGGCGGGGCGGAGGAAGCGGTCCCGAGGGCGGCGGACATTACAGCTTAAAGTGCTTCTGGATGTCTTTGAGGACTTTTCGCGGCCCCAGGTAGTCGCCGTCGGCGGTGTAGCTGGTGGAGAGGTCTTTGCCGTTGGCATCCACGAATACGAGGTTGGGGATGCCTCTTTCGTGGTCGGGCCGGGGAAGCACGCTTCCGGAGCGGGGGTCGGAGTATTTGAGGGCGGGCCAAGGCATTTTGTCGCCGACCATATAGTCCTTCATGGCATCCGCATTCTGGTCACTGCTGACGAAAATGAGTTCGAACTCGGGACGGCGGGATTTGATTTTATTGTAGGCCTCCACGAGTTCGGGGGTGAAGGCGCGGCACGGTGGGCACCAGTGGGCGGAGTAGTAGATAGCGTAGAACTTCGTGCCATCGAGCCGGGTGGCGGGCACGGGGATGAGGGACTTGCCCTTGAGGGCTACCAGCTTGCCGGTGAGTTGACGGGCGAATTTTGAGGCGACCGGCGCGGCTTCGGCGGCGGGTGCAGGCGGTGTGGCGGAGGCAGCGCCGGTGTCGGATGAGGGCGCGGAATCGACCACGTTGCCGCCTTCGGCGAGGGCATCAATGCGGGCTTTATCGGCCAGCGTGAGTTTTTCGTAAGGGTAAAGGTAGCGGGAGCCGTCGGTTTTTTTGAAGGAGACGTAATCGCCTTTGCGGGCGAGAAATTCAGCCTCCATTTTTTGACCATCCAAGTTGGTCCAGAGTTGGGCGGCGGCGTTGAGGCCGAGCGGGAGCAGGGAGGCAATGAGCAGCAGGCGCAGGGAGTTTTTCATGGGTGTTTTGGACTGAGTTAGGGTTAGAGGCGCGTCAGCATGCGGCGGATGCCCTCGATAGGGGCTTCCGGCAGCGGGCGCAAGTTGAGCGAGGAGCGGCCTTGCATGGCGGCGAGGGCGGCGGGGTGGCTCAGCACGGGACCGCTCACGCCGGCGGGGATGTGGTCAAGATGCCAGCCGGCGAAAAGTTTGGTGAGCACGGCCTCGGATAGGCGGAGCAAATCGGTGCAGGATTCGACCACGATTTGGTGTGCGGCGGGATCGCCTTCGGCGGCGAGACGCAGCACGGCGGGCGCGAGGGCGGCGATCTGGCGGTTGGGCTCGGCGTGCTGATAGAAAAACCGCGTGATGGCGCGGGAGTCGCTCAGCCCGGTGTGGTCGCGCAGGAGGGTGGTGAGCCGGGTCGGGAGTTGCCAGCCCTGCAGCTCGAGAAGCGCGCGGGCGATGGTGCGGCGGCCAAGGTCGTAGCCGCTGCCGGGATCGCCGAAGCGCCAACCGAGACCGCCGGCGTAGTGGAGCACGCCATCGGGCGCGCGGGCGGCTACGAAAGAGCCGGTGCCGCCGTGCAGCGCGATGCCGGGTGAGCCGGCGGTGGCGAGTTCCAGCACGGGAACGGAGTCATCGAAGGTGTCCACTCTCCCGTGGCTAAGAAGGCTGCCGCCGACCTCGCGCCAGAAAATAGGCGAGCCGGCCATGCAGAGCACGGTGCGAGTGATGGGCGACGCTTGTGTGGTCGCGGGAAGTTTCGCGAGCAGGGAGGAAAGCGCGTCGTGCAGGGTCTGGCGGGCGGCCTCGGGGCCGGTGATGCTGGGATTGCAGCCCGGGGCGAGGTGGTGGGAAATCACGACGCCGTGCTCATCAAGAAGGATGAGCTCGGTTTTGGTGCCGCCGCCGTCCACGCCGATTTTCATGCGGAGTTTCTGTATTGGCTATCTGGTTACAGACCCAGGCCGGCGCGGATGGTGGTCACTAGTGCGGCCGGGGGAGCGGCGGGATCGGCGACGAGCGCGTCCGCCGGCTCCTCGAGCGCTGCGAGTTGAGAGTCGAGGAGCGAAGCCGGCATGAAGTGTCCGGCGCGGGCGGCGAGGCGGGCGGCGAGAAGCTCGCGCGAGCCGCGCAGGTAAACGAGACGCATGCGCTGGCGGTTGACGAAGAGATGATCGCGGTAGGCTTGTTTAAGGGCGGAGCAGGCGATGATGGCGGGCGCGTCGGTGGCGAGGGCGGTGGCGATGCGCTCGCGGACGGCGTCGAGCCAGGGGGCGCGATCGGCGTCGGTGAGAGGGGTGCCGGCGGCCATTTTTGCTAGATTGGCCGGCGGGTGCAGATCGTCGGCGTCGGTGAAGGACCACCCGAGGGCGGTGGCGAGGGCGTGGCCCGTGGTGGATTTGCCGCTGCCGGAGACGCCCATGACAACGATGACAGTAGGTTTTTGTTCCCAGGCGCGGGTGGCGACGGGATCGCGGCCTTCGTCGAAGTCAATGTAGTCAAACATCGTCTCGATGGGGCGATCGGCGAGGCCGGATTCGGCGGCGCGCTGGCGGACGAGCGGGGTGGCGAGATCGCGCCAGCCGCGTTTACTGATAAAGGCGTTCCAGATTTCGCATTCCTCGTCGGTGCGGGGAGGGAGTCCGGCGTGCGTGTCGGCCCAGGCGAGGATATCGGCGTCGCTGCCGCCGGCGAGGGTGCGGGTGGTGAGGTCGGCGAACGTTATGCGCAGGAAGCGGCAGATGCGTCCGTCAAAAACGGTGGGTTTGGAGTCGCCGAGGTTGGCGAGGTAGTCGGTCGGCAGGGCACCGGCAGCGTGGAGGCGGATCTTATCCAGCATACGTCCGAAATAGACGAGGCGACCGACGCGGGCATAGGGACTGCGGAGACCGGGGACGGCAGACATGGGAAGAGGATGATTCTAAGGGTCCCCGCAGAGCAAGCCGTGCCTTGTGAATTTACGAAGTCTAATCCGAAAAACAGACCCGCTCAGAAACGCCGCCAGTAGAGCGCGGTGCAAAGGGCGGCGCCGAGTAAGGTGGGGACAATGACCCAGCCTGGGTGAACCGGCACGGCGTAGGTGGTGCAAACCCACCAGACGAGCGCGCACTTCACGATCACCAATGCCCAGCCTCCGATGAGGATGATCTCCGAGCGTCGGCTGCGTGGCTCCGGCGCTTGAGCGACACGAACGTCCTTCACGAACGCGAGATCGGTTTCTTCGGGGACGGGCTGGCGATGGAAAAATCTGGGAAGGGCGGGAAACATGGGATTAAGCCGCTGCCGAGAGCGATCATGGGGACGTTAAACCGAGTCAGGCTAAAAAGCGAATGCCGGATGGATTGCAGTGGTCAGCGTGGTGAGGCAGGTTGGGCGAATGCAGAGTGAACACACTTTAGATGCGGGTGGTGAGCCGAAAGGCCTGCGGCTGGACAAATGGCTGTGGATGGTTCGTGTTTTCAAGACTCGGGATTTGGCGGCCGACGCTTGTAAGTCGGGCCATGTGACGGTTAACGGCAGGGATGCGAAGCCGGCCCAGGCATTGAGGCCGGGGCAAGTGGTGGAGGTGCGGCAAGGAATCGTGAGTCGCCGTCTGGTCATGCTGTTATGCCCGCCCGGGCGGCAGGCTGCGGCGCGGCTTGGGGAATTCGTTCGTGATGAGACTCCGCCGGAGGTTTACGCGAGAGCGGCGGAGATACGCGTTCAGCAACGGCTCGCGGGCGCGACTGGGAACTCGGCGGACAAGCGGGAAAGGCGCAAGCGGCGTGCTTTTCTGGATGGGTCATAACCCCTATCAATTGCCGGTCGGGGAAATCGCCGCTACGCAAGTGCCCGATAAAATTAATCTTGCGTTAGGCGAATCCCGCGGTGTTGCTCGGCCAATCGTTAGCGATACGTAAGATGACAGGCACTGGTGAGTCGTCAGAAGAGTTAGCTCTAGTGATGATTTGAAACCCGATGGTCGGGAACGGACTGGCAGAGACGGGTAAGCGACGAATTCAAACATCATGAGCAACGCTAAATTATACGTAGGTAACATGTCCTTCAAGACCTCCGAAGACGAGCTCCGCGCCGCCTTCGGTCAGTTCGGCTCCGTAGCCGACGTCTATGTGGCCATGGACAAGATGACCGGTCGCCCCCGTGGCTTCGCGTTCGTCACCATGGGCACTGCTGAGGAGGCCAAAGAGGCCGCTGAGAAGCTGAACGGCGCCGACCTCGGCGGCCGCGCCCTCACTGTCAATGAGGCTCGTCCCAAGGAAGAGGGCGCTGGTCGCTCCTTCGGCGGTGGCGGTGGCGGCGGCGGTCGCGGCTTCGGCGGCGGCGG
>JAIYBI010000051.1 GCA_027488595.1 Opitutaceae bacterium
GTCGAAATCCAGGGTGCCGGCGAAGAGGCCACCTTCTCCGGCGATGAGTTTCAAACCCTCCTCGCCCTCGCCCAAAAAGGCATCCGCGAACTCGCCGCCGCCCAGACCGCCTTCCTTAGCCGCGAACTCTTGAAGTTCGATTGAGACGCCTTTTCATTACATATCAACACATCCGAATTTGTTGATATGTTATCTTGCCGTCCAGCGCACGCCCCCTCTTTATCCGCGTTCATCCGCGCAATCCGCGGTTAAAAAATTCGTCCCATCGCCAAGCCATGCCCTCCCGCGCCGACCGCCCAATCTCCGCCCTCTTCGCGGAAAACCGACCGCTCCGTTCCCTCGAGTTCTTCCCGCCGAAGGACGACGCCGGGGTCGCCGCGCTCCGCGCCACCGCCACCGCGCTCAAACGCATTCCCTGGGATTTCGTATCCGTGACCTACGGGGCCGGCGGCACTACTCGTGATCGAACCTCCCAGGTCAGCGCCTTTTTAAAAGACGATTTAGGTTTCACCGTCATGCCCCACCTCACCTGCGTGGGCCATAGCCGCGCCGAGTTAACTGACCTCGCCGACCGCCTTCACGCCGACGGCTTCCGCAACATCATGACCCTGCGCGGCGACGCCCCCAAGGGCGAGACCACCTACACCCCCGCGCCCGACGGTCTTCGCTACGCCAACGAACTCGTCGCCTTGCTCAAGTCCCGCCATCCCGACTTCTGCCTCGGCGTGGGCGGCTACCCCGAGAAACATCCCGAGGCCGTCTCGCTCGACGCCGATCTCGACGCCCTTAAACGCAAGGTGGACGCCGGCGCCGCCTTCGTGACCACCCAGCTCTTTTTCGACAACGCCATCTACCACCGCTTCGTGGAAAAATGCCGCGCCGCCGGAATCACCGTGCCCATCGTCCCCGGCATCATGCCCGTGCTCTCGACCAAGCAGATCCTCCGCATCGCCACCCTTTCCGGATCGGTTTTGCCCACGCAACTCACCCGGCGACTCGAAGTCGCCAGCGAAGACGCCGATGTCGTGGAGTTCATCGGCGTGGATTGGGCGCTCGACCAGATTCGCGACCTGATCGCACACGGAGCCCCCGGCTACCACCTCTACATTCTTAACCGCGCCCGCAGCGCCCTCGCGTTAGCCGCCGGCCTCGCCGCCTGAAGTAGCGCAGGCTTCCAGCCTGCACCGGTTCAGCCTTACGATCCGTTCAACGCAAAGCCGCGAAGACGCTGAGACCGCCAAGAAAAAATCATTCCACGGGACCGAACCTTTGCGACCTTCGCGTCTTCGCTTCTTTGCGTTGAAGTTCAGACCTGCCTTCACCCTCCCGCCTGCACCGGCCGAAAACCGGCCTCACGCAGCACCCGCATCACGGTCTCGCGTTGATCACCCTGAATTTCGATCGCGCCGTCTTTGACTGTGCCGCCGCAGCCCGCCGCGCCTCGCATTTTTTTGCACAAGGCCTCCTTTTCAGGCAGGCCGATGCCGGTGAAGTTTTGCGCTATCGTAACGGTCTTTCCTCCCCGACCGGCTGTGCTTCGCAATACGTCCACGCGCCCCCGGTTTTTTTCCGGAACATTCGGTGCCGAAACCGGCGGCGACACGGGCTTCGGCCCAGGCGGCAACGCGCTCAATCCACCCAATCCGCCCAACCCGGCAAAGGGATTCTGCCCCAATGCGCCGCCGCCATCCGTAGCGATCTTGCCCTTATCAACGCGATTCATAACGCGCCCTCATTCGGCGTCTTGACCTCCGGCCGCGCCGCCCTACCCCCGCAGGCACCCACCGGTATATCGAGCTCGCCACCCAGAAACATGGCCGCCTTCGCATAACTCCTACGTTCAAGAAAATGAAGCAGTTGCGGATGCAGCGTAAGTCTCCCGAGCGTTGCGAATTCATCCAGTCGCGCCATCTGGTTGGCGACCACCGGTCCGTTAGCGTTCTTAATACCATCCAAGAGCGACATTAGCGCAGCTTTGATCTCAGTTTCCATAATGACGTATTCGATTCACTAACACCATAGGAGCGGATGGTTAGCAAATCTCAAACCTTCAAATCACTTCGCTTGCCCCTTGAGCATGACGAGGTTTTGCGTAGCGTCTTCATTCCCTGTCTCCATCACTTCCCTTTATAGTTCGCTTCAGCCTACCCCGCAAAACCCTGCTATGAATTCCATTCCTGTCGCCGCTCGCGCCAACTCCGACCTCATCGAGGCCGCCTACACCCAGTGGCTCGATAATCCCGATTCCGTCGACCCCACTTGGCGCGCGTTTTTCCAAGGTTTTACCTTGGGCAACTCCGCCTTGTCGTCCGGCGCCAAACCCACCGCCGCCGCAGCCAGCGCCGCAGGCCTTAACATCATAGACTCCTACAAACAGGCCCAGATCATCCGCTACATCAACGCCCACCGCTCCCACGGACACCTCGAATCGCATCTCGACCCACTGAGCGACAAACCACCCGCCCATCCCAAGCTTACGCTCGCTAACTTCGGTCTCGACGACAACGACCTCGACCAGAGTTTCACTCTCACCAATTTTCAGGGCGGCGGTCAGAAAAAACTCCGCGCCATCCAGTCCGCCGTTAAGCGCACCTACTGCGGCACCGTCGGCGTCGAGTTCATGCACATCCAGGACCACGATGCGCGCGAGTGGCTTCAGAAGCGCATGGAGTCGGTGGAGAACGTCCCTTCGTTCACCAAAGAACGCCAGACTCGCATCCTTCGCCGCCTGCACAAGGCCGAGCTTTTCGAGAAGTTTCTCCATACCAAATTCGTCGGCCAGAAGCGCTTTTCCCTCGAGGGCGGCGAGACCATGATCGCCGCGCTCGACGCCACCATCGAGCACTGCGCCGATCTCGGCGTCGAGGAGATCGTCCTGGGTATGGCCCACCGCGGTCGCCTCTCCGTCATCACCAACATTCTCCGCAAACCCTTCGAGGTCCTCTTCGAGCAGTTCTCCGAAAACTACCTCCCGCACACCGTCGCCGGCGATGGCGACGTGAAATACCACCTCGGCTACGAGTCCGTGCTCAACACCACTTCCGGTAAAACCGTCGAGGTCCGCCTCGCCGCCAACCCGTCCCACCTCGAGATCGTCAACCCCGTCGTCGAGGGCAAGGCCCGTGCCCGCCAACGCATCCGTGGCGACTCCGAGCGCAAGCGCGTCTGCCCCTTCCTTATCCACGGCGACGCCGCCTTCGCCGGCCAGGGCGTGATCGCCGAGACACTCAATTTCTCCCAGCTCCCCGGCTACCGCACCGGCGGCACCGTCCACTTTGTCATCAACAACCAGATCGGCTTCACCACGCTTCCCGCCGACGCCCGCAGCACCCGCTACTGCACCGATGTCGCGAAGATGATCGAGGCACCGATCTTCCACGTGAACGGCGACGACCCCGAGGCTGTCTGCTTCGTCACCAGCCTCGCCCTCGAGTTCCGCTGTCTCTTCCACCGAGACGCAGTGGTGGACATGTATTGCTACCGCAAACACGGCCACAACGAGTCCGACGAGCCCGCCTTCACCCAACCCACGCTCTACAAGAAGGTCGCCGCCCACCCGCAGATTTCCACCCTCTACACCGCTAAGCTTATCGCCGCCGGCACCCATACCCAAGCCGACGCAGACGCCATCAAGGCCGAATACTCCGCCGCCATGGACGCCTCGCTTGAGAAGGCCAAGCAGGCCGAGCTCAAACGCCACTCCGCCGGCGTCACCGGCAACCCGTTCCGCGACTCCAACGCCATCTTCCAAGCCGGCTACTCCCACGCCCCCGTCGCCACCGCCGTATCGAAAGAGACACTACAAACCGTCATTCAGGGGCTCACCCGCCTGCCCGCCGGCTTCGCCGCCAATCCGAAGATCAAGCGCCTGCTCGATCAACGCGCCGCCGCGCTCACCGGCGGCCCGATTGACTGGGGCATGGGCGAGGCCCTCGCCTACGGCACCCTCCTCGTCGAGGGCACCCCCGTCCGCCTCTCCGGCCAGGATTGCGAACGCGGCACTTTCTCGCACCGCCACGCCGTCCTTTACGACACCGATACCCGCGAAAAATACGTGCCTCACCTCAACCTCGCCGAGGGCCAGGCCCGTTTCTGCGTTTACAACTCCCTTCTCTCCGAGGCCGCCGTGCTAGGCTTCGACTACGGCTACTCCCTCGATTACCCCCAGATGCTCTGCATCTGGGAGGCCCAGTTCGGCGACTTCGCCAACGGCGCCCAGGTCGTCATTGACCAATTCATCACCTCCGGCGAATCCAAGTGGCAACGCGTCTCCGGCATCGTGCTCCTCCTGCCCCACGGCTACGAGGGCCAGGGTCCCGAGCACTCCTCCGCCCGCCTCGAACGTTTCCTTCAGCTCTGCGCCGAGGATAACATCCAAGTCGCCAACATCACCACCCCGGCGAACTTCTTCCACGCCATGCGCCGCCAGATGAAGAGCGAGCTCCGCAAGCCGCTCATCGTGATGTCGCCCAAGAGCCTGCTTCGCAATCCTCTCGCCGTCTCCAAACTCGAGGACTTTGCCTCCGGTGGATTCCAGGAAATCATCCCCGACGTCCTCCTGCCCGATCAGAAGAAGGCCAAACGCGTCCTGATCTGCTCCGGCAAAGTTTACTACGATCTCCACCACTACCGCGTCACCAACGACATTGACGACACCGCCATCGTGCGCATCGAGCAGTTGTATCCGCTCCACCAGGACGCCCTCGCCGCGCTCGCCAAGAGCTACGCCAAGGCCAATCTCGTCTGGGTCCAGGAGGAGCCGCAAAACATGGGTGCTTGGTCCTACATCGCCCCCGAGCTGGAGCGCATCTTTGGCCGCAAGGCTTCCTACGTGGGCCGCGAAGCCGCCGCCTCCCCCGCCGTCGGCGCCCTTTCCCTCCACAAGATCGAACTCAACGCCTTCCTCACCGAGGCCTTCAAAGCCTGATCCCGACCCGTAAACGCAAAGCCGCAAAGTCGCGGAGGAAAAACTCCGCTCTCTGCGCCCTTAGCGCCTTGGCGTCTTTGCGTTAAAACCTCTCCTTCCCCTTTCCCACAATGTCCCTCATCGAAGTCAAAATCCCGCCTCTCGGCGAATCTATCGTCTCCGGCGTGCTCGCCAAGTGGCACGTCAAAAACGGCGACACCGTCAAAAAAGACCAGCCGCTCTTCGAGCTCGAAACCGACAAGATCACCTCTGAGGGCGTCGCCGAGTCCGCCGGCGTCATCACCCTCAAGGTCGCCACCGGCGCCGAGGTCAAAATCGGCGAACTCGTCGCCACCATAGACACCGCCGCAGTAGCGCAGGCTTCCAGCCTGCCTTCCGCTCCCGTAACCGTCACCGCTCCCGCCGCTTCACCCGCCACAGCCGCGTCAAAGGAAGTCTCCCCCGCCGTCCGTCGCGTCGCCGCCGACACCGGCATTGACCCGACCACCGTCGCCGGCACCGGCAAAGCCGGCCGCGTCACCAAGGGCGACATGCTCGCCGCGGCCGCCACTCCCAAGGAAATCGCCGCCGCCATCGCCGCCGCGCCCGCCGCCGCCGTCCCTGCCTCCGCGCCGGTCGTCACCGCCCAGCCCGCCGGCAAGCGCACCCGCGCGAAGATGTCGAAGCTGCGCCAGACCATCGCCAAGCGACTGGTTTCCGCCCAGCAAGAAGCCGCCATGCTTACCACCTTTAACGAGGTGGATATGTCCGCCGTCATGGCCCTGCGCGCCAAATACCAGGACGACTTCGTAAAGAAAAACGGCGTGAAGCTCGGCTTCATGTCCTTCTTCACCAAAGCCGTCGTCCACGCCCTCAAGGAAGTCCCGGGCGTCAACGCCCAGATCGACGGCGACGAGATCATTCAAAACCACTACTACGACATCAGCATGGCCGTCTCCACCGAGAAGGGCCTCGTCGTTCCTGTGGTGCGCGACTGCGACAAGCTCGACATGGCCGGTATCGAGAAAGCCATCGGCGAGGTCGCCAAAAAAGCCCGCGACAACAAACTCGGCCTGCCCGATTTCGAGGGCGGCTGCTTCACCATCACCAACGGCGGCATCTTCGGCTCGATGTTGTCCACCCCCATCATCAACGCCCCCCAAAGCGCCATCCTCGGTCTGCACGCCATCAACGACCGCCCCGTCGCCCTCAACGGCCAGGTTGTCATCCGCCCGATGATGTATTTGGCCCTGTCCTACGATCACCGTTTGGTAGACGGCAAAGAGGCCGTCACTTTCCTGGTGAAGGTCAAACAAGCCATCGAAGACCCCACCCGCCTCCTCCTAAGCGTCTAAACAGATAGGTTACACAGAGGACACGAGAGGAGACACGGAGGCCATAGAGCGCAAACTCCGACCTCCGTGACCTCTGTGTTCCCTCTCGTGCCCTCCGTGTAATACTCCGACTCCGTTCCTCATGTCTTCCTCCTCCTTCGATCTCATCGTCATCGGCGCCGGCCCCGGCGGCTACGTTTGCGCCTTCCGCGCCGCCCAGCTCGGCCTCAAGGTCGCCCTCGTTGAAAAACGCGCCACCCTCGGCGGCACCTGCCTTAACGTCGGCTGCATCCCGTCCAAGGCCCTGCTCGCTTCCTCCGAGCACTTTGCTTTCGCCAAGGGCCACGCCGCCGAGCACGGCATCAAGATTGACGGCGTCTCCCTCGACGTCGCCGCCATGCTCAAGAAGAAGGACGGCATCGTCGCAAAACTCACCGGTGGCGTCGCCGCCCTCGCCAAGGCCCGCAAGGTCACCGTCGTCACCGGCGAAGCGAAATTTACCTCGGCCACCGAAGTCTGCGTAGCGGGGAGCGCCAGCGACCCGTCCGTCTCCCTCACCGCCAAGAACATCGTCATCGCCACCGGCTCCGCCCCGGTCGAGTTGCCCTTCCTCAAGTTCGACGGCACCACCATCCTCTCCAGCACCGAGGCCCTCACCCTGCCCGCCGTGCCCAAGACTCTCGCCGTCGTCGGCGGCGGCGCCATCGGCCTCGAACTCGGCTCCGTCTGGGCCCGCCTCGGCTCCGAGGTCACCATCGTCGAGTTCCTCCCGAAGATCGCCGCGACCAGCGATGACGATGTCGTCCGCTCCTACACCCGCATTCTCCAAAAACAGGGTCTCAAAATCGAGGTGAACGCCAAGGTCACCGGCTACGACGCCGCGAAAAAAACCCTCCTCGCCGAGCGCGAAGGTAAAGTCCTCGAGGTCCCCGCCGAGAAGGTCCTCGTCGCCGTCGGCCGCCGCCCCTACGCCGACGGTCTCGACCTCGCCAAGGTCGGCGTAGAGCTCACCGACAAAAAGCGCATCAAGGTGGACGCCCACCTGCGCACCACCGCCGCCGGCATCTGGGCCATTGGCGATGTCGTTGACGGCCCCATGCTCGCCCACAAGGCCGAGGAGGACGGCATCGCGGTCGCCGAATGGATCGCCGGCAAACACGGCCACATCAACTGGGACTTGATGCCCGCCATCATCTACACCGACCCCGAGATCGCCACCGTGGGTCTCGGCGAAGACGCCGCCAAGGCCAAGGGCATCGCGATCAACGTGGGCAAGTTCAACTTCGCCGCCAACGCCCGCGCCCTCGCCAACGACGCCGGCGACGGCTTCGTGAAAATCATCGCCGACGCCAAAACCGACAAAATCCTCGGCGCGCAGATCCTCGGCAAAAACGCCGGCGAGCTCATCAGCGAGATCGTCACGCACATGGAATACGGCGGCAGCGCCGAAGATCTCGCCCGCACCGTCCACGCCCACCCGACCATGACGGAAGCCGTCAAGGAAGCCGCCATGGCCGTCAGCAAGAGCGCCATCCACGCCCTCTGATTTGGAGTGTCCCGCGCACCTCGCGGGACTCCGCTTTCGACGGCGAGCCTCGGCTCGCCGCCCCGCCCCCGCCCTGCCCCAGCCCCGCCTTCCCCGGCGGGGCTTTACGCTTCCTACGGCGCCGGACCCCAGCGCCTCGTAAACGGATAATAAATCATCAGCGGCCGCCCCACGATGTCCGCTTCGGGCACGAAGCCCCAGTAGCGGCCGTCGAGGCTGTTGCCGGAGTTGTCGCCCATCGCGAGATAACCGTCCGGCGGCACCGTGATTTCCTGGCCTGCAAAGAGCATGGACTTCGGGTAACGAAAATCGGGACGGCCGTTAAAATAGCCGCCATAGTTGCCTTCGCGCTCACCATTCCGCCGGATGGCCGCGACGTCCGTGATCGGCGCGCCGTTGCGGATAAGCTTCGGCTCGCGAATCTCAATGCGGTCACCAGGCACCCCCACCAGGCGCTTAATGTAATACTGGTCGCCCTTCAGGTCAGGAATGTTCCCCGTGCGGAAGACAAAGCCGTCACCCACTTTCGGACGCACAAAATGGTAGCTCACCCGGTCCACGAAAAGCTGGTCGCCAGTGAGAATATCGAAGGACAGCACGCGTTCGCCCGCGCTCACCATCTTGCCGGTGCGCAGCAGACGGATTCGCTCCGGACCGCGGGCGGTGTTGACCGTGCCTTCAATCATTTCGCCGCGAGCGATCTTCTCGCCGGCGATCTCGCCGAACGGCCGTTTGTCGCCCGGGAAAAACGTATCACGAAACACCCAGTCCATGTCGAAATCGAGCGGCACTTTGAAGGTCACGATGCGATCGCCGACAAAGACGCCGTATTCACGCAGCTTGGCGGGAAACACCAGCCACGAGCGTCCGGGAACCTGCCCGTAGGAAACCACCCCGCGGCCATCGGCCACGCCCACCGGCAACAAAATCTCACCGCTGGCGGGCGCATCAACACGACGGGGACTGGCTCCTTGAGCGATAAAGTTCAGCGCCTTCGCGGCCGGACCCGGCTCATCCGCCTTCGCGGGGTAAATCTGCCCCGTCATGCCGTTGTAGGAGGGCCACATCGAATTGGTGGGAATCTTGAAGGGCTGGATGTAGAAAGCCCGCAGGCCCAGAATCACGATAGCCGCGACGAGGAAGAACTCCACATTCTCAACCAGGGTGGATTTGGGATAATGGTGTCCACCGCTTCGGCGCAGCACCCCTTCGAGCGTGTCCACCCCCAGCTTGAGCTTGGCCGCGTCAGATTTGTCCTTGAGCAAGGTGCGCACGTTTCCTTGGGCAACCTGCAGCTCCGCGCGCTCGGCTTCGCTCAAAACGTCCCGGCGATAGTGGTGCACCTTCTCCGCGAGTTCGAGCCAATCGGCGGCGACACGGCGGGCTTTCTGGTTTTGGGAGGCAAGAAATCCAAACATAGTTTTTAGAGGTCGTTAATGGACGCTATCGAGGGCGACGCAGGAAGGAAAAACCGGGCTTTCCATCTTCTTTCATAAACCCGGCGCCGTCCACTTCGGGCCCGGACGCCACCGTTTGTCATACCCCGGGCTTAGGAGCTCCCTCTTCCGGCTCCTCGTCCTCCAAGTCGGCCTTGTCGGAAAAAGTGAACCTTAGATTAAACAACGGAAGCAGGCACAGCAGGCCCGCAACGGTAAGCCCCAGCACCGCATAGCCGGCCAGATCGTGGACTTTGCCCTCGATTGCCTCCGGGCCGAAATTGTACGCCCACGAGGTCAGAAAAAGACTGCGCAGCAGATTGGTCAGCACCGCGAACATCATCGCCATCGCAACCAACGTGATTTTTTTCCACAACTTATCGAGAAACACGGAGGCGAGGAATGATCCCGCAAACAGGCACGCCGTCAGCGAGCGAATACCGGAACACGCGTCCGCCACGCCGACACTGCCCTTCGGCAGCACCAGCACGTTGCCTTGCTGTTCGATGGGCAGGCCCAGCAGATCGAAGGTGAAAAACACGACGTGCGTGACTTTCGTCAGCAGAAAGAGGCTCAGTCTGCGCTCCACTGCGTCCACCATCGGTGCCGAAACCATCCACACCAGCACCGGAAACAGAAACCACGACACCAGCCGCACCCGTGCGTCGTCGCTAAACTTCGCACCCTTCAGCGGCTGCGGTGAATCCGGCGTATTCAGAAACAACCACGGCAATAGCACTCCCGCCGCTCCGAGGGTGATCGCCAGCGTGCCGGGGAAAGACGATCCTGCGCCCGCCCGCTGGAAGGCCCCCGCCAAAAACATCAGGCCGCCCAACGTCAGCGAGGTGTAGGCCGCAATGGTCAGCAAGCCACCCGTCACCCCCGAAACCCGCGGACTCCCCGGCGCCACGCAGGCCGCGGCCGCCGCTGTGATTCTCGCCCACCGATCGTGAATCACAAAGCCCACGAAGGCCGGCACCAGCCAGCCGAAGCCATAGTCGTCTTTCGCCGACCACCAGTGCGACTGGTCCCACGCGATAAAACCCCAGAATGCCACCGCCACCAGCAATGCACCCGCGAAGGGCATCGGCACCGCCGCAGTAAACTTTTTCCAGATTTCATTCATGGGGTCTTGGCCAAGCAGGTCCATCCCTTCGCAAAGCTCAAGCCTGCGCGGTTAGATTTGTTTTTGTGCGATATGGAACAAACACCCCGGTCAGCGACCGATCATGCGCACGTGCCATCAACGCGAGCGCCACCACCGCACCGAGCAGCGCCATCGCCATGTCGGTCTGCGTGTCCCAAACGTAGCCCTGCGTTCCAAGGAAGGCCTCGGACGAGCCGCCACCAATCACCGCCGCCAGCCACTCGATCAGCTCGTAGAGCGCGCTAAAGGCCAGCGCCACGCTTCCACATAAAAAGCCCAGCCAACGGCTCGGCTTCCGCGCATCGTCCGCCGCACCAAAACCCAGCGGCGAACAGCGCATTAAAATCTCCCGCATGAGCAGCGCCGGCACAAAGCCCTGCGCAAAGTGCCCTAGCTTGTCGTAGTTGTTACGCGCCCCGCCCGTCCAGTCGCGCACCCAGTCGCCCAACGGCACTTCCGCATAGGTGTAGTGCCCGCCGACCAGCAGAATCACCGCGTGCAACCAAAGCGCCACCAGCAGCAACTGCGACAACACAAAGCGACGCCGCATCGCCCACGCCGCCACACCACCGACCAAAACCGGCGCGACTTCCAGCCACCAGGTCAGCGTGTCTTTCGGCTCCCACGCCGACCACGCAAACACCGGCGCAAGCAGCACCGCGAACACCACGAGGTCGCGCGTGCCGTCACGTTTTTCATCCACCGGAGCGGCCGCAGGCATCGGTTTAGGCGGCCGTAAACACCAGCGACGCGTTCGTGCCGCCGAAGCCAAAACTGTTGGCCAGCGCCGCGCGCACCGGTTTATGCACCGCCGTGTTCGGGGTGACGTTGAGCCCGAGCGCCGCGACCACCGGGTCCAGCGTGCCGAGGTTGATCGTCGGCGGCACCACGCCTTCCTGGATCGCCTTCACCGCGGCGAACGCACCCATCGCACCCGCCGCACCGAGCAAGTGCCCGGTCATGGACTTCACCCCGCTGACGTGGAGCGTGGCCTTGTTTTCCGCAAAGACGTTCGCAATCGCCGCCGCCTCCTCGCCGTCGCCGCCGGGCGTGGATGTCGCGTGCGCGGAAACATAATCCACCGCCGTCGCCGGCAGCCCGGCATCGGCCAGCGCCGCCTTCATGGCGCGCGCCGAACCTTCCGCGCCAGGCGCGAGCGAGGACAAATGATACGCATCCGCCGAGGCACCGTAACCCGCCACTTCGGCGTAGATTTTCGCCCCGCGAGCCAGCGCCTGCTCGCGCTCCTCGAGCACGAACACCACCGCGCCTTCGCTCAACACGAAGCCGTCCCGCTCCGCATCGTAAGGCCGCGACGCCGCCTCGGGGGCGTCGTTGCGCGTGGAGAGCGCTTTCATTTGCGCAAAGGCACCGATGGCCAGCGGCGTCACGGTGCTCTCCGCGCCGCCCGCCACCATCACGTCGGCCTGACCGCGCGCAATCATCGCCGCCGCCTCGCCAAGCGAATGCCCGCTGGTCGCGCAGGCCGAGGCGACCGCGAAGTTCGGCCCTTGCAAATTCAGCGCCAGGCTCACCTGGCCCGCGAGCAGGTTGGGCGCGATTTGAATGATGAAAAACGGCGAGATTTTGCGAAAGCCCCCCGTCTTCCACGTCTCCTGCATCGCCTCGATCTCCGGCAACCCACCGAGCCCCACCCCGAGGTTCACGCCCATGCGTTCCGCCGGCAGCGTGTCGCGATGCGCGTCGAGCCCGGAGTCCGCATAAGCCTCGATCGCCGCCGCCGCTCCGAGGTGGGTGAAGCGGCCAAATTTCTTCGCGTCCTTCGGGGTGAACGCACTGGCCAGCGCCTCGCCCGCCGCGCCGCGGGGCTTGAGTGGGGTTGCAAACGGGGCCGTCGGCTCGAAGCCGCGCACCTCACCGGCGATGCGAGCGTTGCACAAGGCCGCGTCGAAACGCGTGATCGGCCCGATCCCTGAGCGCCCGTTGCGCAAGCCATCCCAGGTCGCCCCGGCATTCAATCCGAGCGGCGTGACCGCTCCGATACCCGTGATCACGACCCGACGACGCACTGCGGCAAACGGCTGCATAGACATAGTGTTAAAAGCTTAAGGAATATTGACCCGCGTCGTCACCACCAGCGGCGACTGCGCAGAGCTCACCACCATGGTGGACCACCGTCCGCTTGCCAGCGGGTTTTTTCGGCCATCACGCGCAGGGCCGCGGCCGGCATCCCCCTTTTTTCCCCGCCTTTGACATCCCACTCGCGCCCCCTTTGGGTAGCGGCTCTTTCAACCACATGTCGCAGCTGCATCCTTATTGGCGCATGGAGTATATCGAAGCGCCTCGCCCGCCCGATCTGCCGCGCCCCTTCAGCGCGTTGCCCGCTCTCGGCGACGACCGCGCTGCCCTCATCGTTCACCGCACGCCGCTGAGTTACTTGATGCTTAACCGCTTCCCCTATAACCCCGGTCACCTGCTCGCCATTCCCTTCCGCGAGGTCGCCGATCTCACCGACCTCACCCCCGCCGAGTCCGCCGATCTGATGGCGACCCTCACCTTCGCCGAGCGCTTGCTTCGCGCCGTGATGAATCCCGACGCCTTCAACATCGGCTTCAACCTCGGCCGCCCCGCCGGCGGCAGCATTGACCACCTTCACGGCCACATCGTCCCCCGTTGGAGTGGCGACAACAACTTCATGCCCGTCCTCGGCCAAACCCGAATCCTCCCCCAAGCCCTCGA
>JAIYBI010000425.1 GCA_027488595.1 Opitutaceae bacterium
CGACTACAACACCGTCGTCGAGGAGGCGCTGTGCTTCGGCTGGGTGGATAGCAAGCCCGGCAAGGTGGACGCCCTTCGCACCAAACTCTGGTTCGCCCCGCGCAAACCCGGCACCGGTTGGTCCAAGCTCAACAAGGAGCGCGTCGCCCGCCTCACCGTCGCCGGGCTCATGCAGCCCGCCGGCCTCGCCAAGATCAGCGCCGCGAAAGCCGACGGCTCGTGGGCCAAGCTCGACGCCGTCGAGGCCCTCGAAATCCCGCCCGATCTCGCGAGCGCGCTCGCCGCGACGCCGCCCGCCGCCATCCACTTCGCCGCGTTTCCGCGGTCCGCCAAGCGCGGCATTCTTGAGTGGATTCTTCAGGCCAGGAAACCCGAGACCCGCGCCAAGCGCATCGCCGAGACCGCCCGCCTCGCCGCCGAAAACATCCGCGCCAATCAGTGGCGCGGTTGAGCGCGCGGAGCTTGATTTTGACGCAAAAAATCCCGGGCCGCGCGATGGCGACACGGGATGAAACAGCGATCTCTTCTACCAATCGTCCGTGAGATTCAGACTTTAACGCAAAGACGCAGGGGCGCAGAGATACGCAAAGGTTCAACTGACTTATAGGTCCTTGCGCACTTCGTGTCTTGGCGACTTTGCGTTGGAGAAAAAATCTCTTCTTAAGGGACCTTGGTATTACTTGAGCACCGCCAGATCAGCGCCGAAATTGAGGTGCAAGACCTGCCCGCCGATGACGAGCGCGGGCACCGATTTTACGCCGGCCTTTTCAGCTTCGGCGACGCGCGCCTTGGCGGTTCCCAGATGAACAATTTCGAGATCGACCTTTGCGCGGTCGAGGTAGTTGACGACGGCGGATTCAGCTTCGAGACAGACCGGGCAACCGGCGTGGTAGAACGTGGCGGAGGTTTTCATAGTTGGATTCGAGTTTTTGTTGGTTAAGCCGACCTTACTGGGGCCGACGATGTGACTATAACCGCGATGACTCGCGACGCCCAGAGGGCACAAATCGGGAGGCGGGCACCGTTTTGTGCCCACTCGACGCGACGCGTTTCCCGGCCTAGTTTGGATGCATGAAGTCACGCCACCTGTCGCTCCCCGAGCGCTCCGCTTACCGTAGCCTGGAGGACGTTGTCGGCTGCAAGTGGTCCGCCGCCGTCGTCGGCGCGTTGCAACGCGGCGTGGTGCGCCCCGGCCAGCTCGAACGCTACATCCCGGGCATTTCTACCAAAATCCTCACCGAGCGACTCCGCCGCCTGCTCGATTACGGTCTCATCCAACGCGAGGACCGCTCCGTCGCCGCCGCGTTGCACGTCGAGTATCAACTCACGCCCGCCGGCGTGCGTCTGGCCGGCATCATCGAGCAACTCCACGCGCTCCAAGTCGAACACACCCCGCCCGCACCCGCCGCCGCTACCGAGCCGGCAGGATCCCGCCAAGATGGGAAGCGGCGGGAACGGCGAGGACGCGACAGTGGATGAAGAGACCGAAGCGGGCTTCGCGCCACCAGGCGGGGGGCGGGTTAGCGGTGTAGGGGGTAGAGGACATTAAAGCTCGGCTTAGGCGGGCAAACCTAGGGGTTGAGTCTGCCGGTCAGGCAGTGGACGAGGGGGCGGGAGAGAATGTTTAAGAACTGCCCGCAAAAACAAGTATAATTTGCGCAAAATTTAGAAACATCTATCACATTGAGCTTGGCCCGAACTTAGTCAGACGCTTTCGCGAAACGGAGGGTTGCAATTTGAATGCGCGTGGGGCCGGCTGTTCCGGGGCGCTCCCGCTCGCGTGACGTAGCAATCGATAAACGACGCCCCGACCCGTTTTTTCGTCCTGTGGGCCAATACCCAAGGGACGATGTCCATCGGCAGCGAAAGCCTGCCCCGCTCCCTCGGCAGCGTGACCACGGCGCAGCTCGCCCAGATCAAAACCGCGCTCCGCTACGCTTGGATCTCTGAAAATCGCCCGGTGAAAGACGCCGGTTTCCGAAATCTCCTGTAAGGTGGCTCATGTGAGAATTAATAAACAATGGCTGCCCCTTTGGCTCGGCTGCGCGCACCCCCGCGCTCAAGAAAACAGCAGCCTGAGCAATTACTCTTGCATTTTATAACTACTTTTAGCCATTTCATGGCAACGCTTGTTCTTTCAGTGTGTTCCTGCAACTGAGCGACCTTGGCAAAAGCCTCGTTCACTCAGGCTTGAACTCGAGCAGAGTGCGGCGGTGATTGATTACCCCCAGCTTTCATTATGAAACGCTTTCCGGAGATGCCCCTTTTCTCCTTTTCCCCCCAATTCCTTGGCCTCCGCTCCGACTTGGTCAGGCGTAGCCCGATAAGCACTACCCCATCGGCTTTTTCAGCGTTCTACCCCCCACCGAAAAACTCTTGGCTATCCACCCCGGCTCCCCCCTAGAAACCATGAAACCGTTCCTCTTCATCTTCTCGCTGCGCACTGGAAAAATCGGACACTCTTCCCGCCTGTCCGCATTGCTTTTTGCTTTTCTGGCGGTCTTTGGCTGGGCTTCGCTCGGCGCGGCGCCGCTCAAGCTTAACCTCACAAATTCCGGGTCCAATCTTGAGCTGACTTGGACCAACGAGTCTGACGTCAGGTTGCAAACCTCCCTGACCTTGAGCGGGGACTGGACCGACTTGCCTGATGCCGTCAGCCCCTACCTCACGCCGATAATCCAGCCTAAGGTGTTTTTCCGCCTGCGGCGCGTCCCGGTCATTCAATCCCTCGAGCCTGCATTTCTTCCCGCCGCGGGCGGCACTATCTATCTTGCAGGTCTCAACTTCACCGCGAACACCTCCTTGCTCCTCAACGGCGTTCCCGCCGGAAGCGTCACCTTCGTGGATTCCTCGCGTCTGATGGTCAATGTCGGCCCGCTCGCCACCGGTGTCTATGCCGTCAGTCTGACGAATTCTGGCCCCAGCAACGTGCTCGCGAACGCGCTGACCGTGAATGCCACCGGAACCAGTGACGAAACTCCGCCCGGCATGGCGGCAACCGCGCTCGGTGAGTTCCGTGAGAGCGCCGTGGATCTCGCCATTCCCTCCGGCATCGGCCCCGGCTTCGTCCTCGCCCGCACCTACCGCTCGCGCTTCGGCCCGGCCAATTCCCCGATGGGCAAGGGCTGGGATTTCTCCGGCAACATCGCCGTCGAGACCAGCGGCATCGACGTCATCATCCGCGACGGCGACGGGC
>JAIYBI010000431.1 GCA_027488595.1 Opitutaceae bacterium
CAGCACCACCGGCAGCAGCAACCTCTGCGTCAGCACTGCCCCCGCCGAAAACTGCGCCGTCAATTCCTCGAACACGATGCGTTCCTGCGCCCCGCGCCGATCCAGCAACACCAGCCCCGCCGGCGTCTCGAACAGCGCGTAAACCCCGTGCGCCAGCCCGATGGGCCGCCACCGCGCCACCACCGCGGTATCCACCGGAATGTTACGCGGCGGCACGACCGCCTCCGTTGAGGACACGATTGCGACCGCCGGGGGACGCAAAGGATAAGCGATCGGAGCCGCAATCGGCGGGGCCGACGGCGCCACCATCCGCGCCACCGCCACCTCCGCCCGTCGCTCCTCGCCTGAGCTTGTCACCGGCGGCGTCGCCACCTTGACCACGCCACCGCTTTCCTCACGCAATCGCGCGAGCACACTGCGAATGACGAAGGAGCGCACCGCCGCTTCGCTGCGAAAACGCACTTCGCGTTTCGAGGGATGCACGTTCACGTCCACCGCCGCCGGATCGATTTCCAAAAACACAAACGCCGCCGGGTAGCGCCCTTTCGGCAGCACTTCATGGTAGCTCTCAATCAGTCCGTAGCTGAGCGTGCGGCTGTCCACCGGCCTGCGGTTCACGTAGGTGATCGTCTCGTGCCGCGTCGCCCGCCCGCCAGTGCCCGGCCGCGCAATGAGTCCGTGGAGCCGCATCCCACCTTCAGTCGCATCAATCACCATGAGTTGCTCCGCCAATTGACGCCCAAAAATCTCCCCCACCCGATCCGCCAGCCCCGGACAGGTCGGCGAACGAAAAACCACCCGCCCGTCCTCGATCAACGTAAACGCCGCCTGCGGCGAGGCCAGCGCGTGCAAACGCACCGCCGCCACGATGTGCGCGGCCTCGGTGGCGTCAGTCTTGAGAAACTTCCGCCGCGCCGGCACCGAGTTGAAAAGCTGTGTCACTTCGATGCGCGTGCCCTGCGCCCGCCCGTGGTCACGCACGTGAACGATGCGACCGCCGTTAACCACGATCTCCGTGCCGCCGGTCGCTCCCGCCTCGCAGGTCTGCAAGGAGAAGCGCGACACACTCGCGATGGAGGGCAGCGCCTCGCCGCGAAACCCAAAGGTCGCCAACCGGTCGAGGTCGCCAGCCTCGGCAATCTTGCTCGTGGCATGCCGTTCCAGCGCGAGCAGCGCGTCCTCGCGCGCCATGCCGCCGCCGTTGTCCTCGATGCGCATGAGTGCGCGTCCGCCGTGGCTGAACTCGACTTCCACGCGCGTCGCTCCGGCGTCGAGCGCGTTCTCAACCAGCTCCTTGACCACGGCGGCGGGCCGCTCCACCACCTCGCCGGCGGCGATCTGGTTGGCAACCCGGTCGGGAAGAATACGCACCTTTGCCATCAGAGTAGCGCAGGCTTCCAGCCTGCTCCGGAAAAACCGGCAGACTGGAAGTCTGCGCTACGTGACAAGACCCGACGCTTCATTTCGTCTTCACTCCGCGAGGAGCTTGGTCCAGCGTGCAGTCTGTTTCTTGATCTGGGCCGGGCCCGGCATGCCGGTGCCGCGCCGCTTGGCCATGGCACGCTGGAGGTCGAAAACCGTCGCCCAGTCGTCGCCGTAGCCGGCGTGGCATTTCTTCACGTCGGCGGTGGCGAGCTGGTTGAGCGGCTTGCACTGAACCTCGGCGAGTTTCACCACCGCGCCCACCGCGTGATGCGCCTCGCGGAAGGGCACTCCCCGCTCAACGAGGTAGTCAGCCAGATCGGTTGCCAGTAGGGCCGGATCGGATACGGCGGCGGCGCACTTGGCAGGGTTGACCGTGATGCCGTCCAGCGTGCCGGCGAGCACTTCCGCAGAGATGGAGACGGTATCAAAGGTGTCGAACACCGGCGGCTTATCCTCCTGGAGGTCGCGGTTGTAGGTGAGCGGCAGGCCCTTTACCATCGTCAGCAGCGCGGACAGGTTGCCCACGAGGCGGCCGGATTTGCCGCGCAGGAGTTCGCAGGAATCGGGATTCTTCTTCTGCGGCATGAGCGAGGAGCCGGTGCAAAACGCATCAGGCAGTTCGATGAATTTAAACTCAGCGCTGGACCAAAGAATGAGGTCCTCCGCGATCCGCGAAGCGTGGATCCCGAACATCGCGCCAGCCGAGGCGAATTCCAGAAACAGGTCGCGGTCGGCGACGGTGTCCATCGAGTTCTGGGTCACGCGCGGACGGCCTTTCTCATCCACGAAACCGAGCTGCACAGCGGTAAACTCGCGGTCAATCGGCAGCGTGGTGCCGGCGATGGCCCCCGCACCGAGCGGGCACCAGTTGGCATGTTTGGCGACGGAGACAAAGCGCGAGTGGTCGCGGTCGAGCATCTCCATCCAGGCAAAAAGATGATGGGCCAGAAACACCGGCTGGGCGCGCTGAAGGTGGGTGTAACCGGGGATGAGCACGCCGCCATCGCGCACAGCCAATCCAAGCAGCGCACGCTGGGCGGCGCGGATGCGGAGCTGGGCCTCCGCGCAGGCCCACTTGAACCACAGGCGCATTTCGGTCGCGACCTGGTCGTTGCGCGAGCGGGCGGTGTGGAGTTTGGCGGCGGCGGGCACGCGGGCGGTGAGCGCCTGCTCGATGTTCATGTGCACGTCCTCGAGCTGGAGGCTCCAGGTGAATTTGCCGGCCTTGAGATCGGCCAGAATGGTGTCGAGACCGGCGTGGATGGCGTCGCGCTCTTTGGCGGTGATGAGGCCGACATGGGCGAGCATGGCGGAGTGGGCCTTGCTGCCCGCGATGTCGAAAGGCGCGAGCCGTTTATCGAACGAGACCGACTCGCTGAAAGTCTGCATCAAAGCAGCCGGACCGCTGGAGAATCGCCCGCCCCACGTAGCCTGAGATTTTTTCGCCATAGACCGGCCAGCACACGCGCGCCCCCGCCGCTCGGCAACGCGAAACCCCGCGCCGCCGCCCACCTTCAGTGGTATTCCCGCCGAGACCTCAGCTCTCCCAATGCAACACGACGTCTTTCTGCACCTCGGGATGCAGACTGCGGTGAACGGGGCACCCGTGCGCCGCACGCTCCAGTTCGCCCGCCGGCACCGCACGTGCGGAGGCCGGCAGCCAAAAAGTCGCCGCGAGTCGCGCGATGCTGCGCGGAGGCGTTGCGGTCATTTCCTTGGTCACTTCGTAGCGCAAGGCACCGAGCTCGTGCCCGTGTTTGCGCGCCATGAGGGCCATGGTGGTGGCAATGCAGGTCGCATACGCCGTCGCCACCAGATCAGTCGGCGAGAACGACTCGCCCCGCCCGTGATTATCGCGGGGAGCGTCGGTGACGAGCGCGGTGCCGGAAGGTTCGTGTTTGGCGGTGCAGTGCAGCTCGCCCTCGTAAGTGCCGGTGATTTTGACCATGCCGCGATATTTCCGTCCGCCATCGCCCCGTGGCGAGCCGGAATCAAAGC
>JAIYBI010000216.1 GCA_027488595.1 Opitutaceae bacterium
AGGCCGTCGAGGATCGCGTGCAGGCGTTTAACTCCTTCGACGCCGCCGACGCCCTCGCCCAGGCCCGCGCCTCCGACGCCCGCCGCGCCGCCGGCCAGGCTCTCGGGCCGCTCGACGGCGTCCCCGTCGGCATCAAGGACGTCATTGCTGTGCGCGATCAGCCACTCACCGCCTCGTCGAAGATTTTGGCTAATTTCATCAGCCCCTACGACGCTACCGTCACCACGAAACTCCGCGCCGCCGGCGTCGTGCTCTGGGGTCGCCTCAACATGGACGAGTTCGCCATGGGCTCCTCGACGGAAAACTCCGCGACGCATCCCACCGCCAATCCCTACGATCTCACGCGCATCCCCGGCGGCTCCTCCGGCGGCAGCGCGGCCGCCCTCGCAGCCGGCGAGGCTCCCGCGACCCTCGGTTCCGACACCGGCGGCTCCATTCGCCAACCTGCCGCGCTCTGCGGTGTCGTCGGCCTCAAGCCCACCTACGGCCTCATTTCGCGCTACGGCCTCATCGCCTACGCCTCGTCACTCGACCAGATCGGTCCCTTTGGACGCACCGTTGAGGACGTTGCCCTCCTGCTCCAAGCCATCGCCGGGCACGACGAACGCGACTCGACCTCTTTCAACGCCGTCATCCCCGACTACCGCGCCGCGCTCACCGCGCCACGTTCGCGTCCTTGGCGCATCGGCATCCCGAAGGAATACTTCGGAGCCGGTCTCGACCCCGAGGTCGCCGCCGCCGTCCAGACCGCCATCGCGCACTACAAGGTCCTCGGCGCCGAGATCCGCGAGGTCTCGCTCCCGCACACCGAGTATGCGCTGGCGGCCTACTACATCATCGCGACCGCTGAGGCCTCGTCGAATCTCGCCCGCTTCGACGGCGTGCGCTACGGCCACCGCAGCGCCGAGGCGGATAACCTTCACGACCTCTACTTCAAGTCCCGCGCCGAGGGTTTTGGCTCCGAGGTGAAGCGCCGCATCATCCTCGGCACCTACGTGCTCAGCTCGGGTTACTACGACGCCTACTACGGCCGCGCCCAAAAAGTCCGCACCCTCATCCGCGAGGACTTTATCAAGGCCTACGCCGAGGTGGATGTCATCCTCACGCCGACCGCGCCGACGCCCGCCTTCAAGCGCGGCGAGAAATCCGACGATCCCCTCGCGATGTATCTGGCCGACATCTACACCATCGGCGTGAACCTCGCCGGCCTGCCCGCGATCAGCATCCCCTGCGGCTTCACCACCGCCGGCCTGCCCATCGGTCTGCAACTCATCGGTCAACCCTTCGCCGAGGCGGACCTCCTCGCCGCCGCTCACGCGTATGACTCCGCCCACGACTGGGCCAGGCGCACCCCTAACCTCTGAAAAAGTTACACAGAGAGCACTAGAGTTAACACAGAGGCCACAGAGATGAATACCGAGATAAACCAGCTGACAGAGCAGATCATCGGCGCTGCCATTGAAGTTCACCGGGAAATTGGGCCGGGACTGTTAGAGTCGGCCTATCAGCGGGCCTTGTCTCATGAGTTCACCCTTCGCGGTATTGCTTTCGAGGAACAGAAGCTATGTCCGATTAAATACAAAGACCTGATCATCGAAGACGCCTACCGGCTCGATTTTTTGGTCAACGGTCTCGTTGTGGTGGAACTCAAAACCGTCGATTGCCTTACCGACGTTCACGAAGCCCAAGTCCTGACCTACCTCAAATTTACCGGGTGTCATATGGGGCTACTCCTAAACTTTAACTCCACAACGCTCATCAAGGGCCTCCGTCGTCTTGCTCTGTGACCTCTGTGCTCCCTCTCGTGCCCTCTGTGTAATTTCCCCCTCCTCTCCTCTCTTTCCTCCCATGCAGTTCGAAGCCGTCATCGGTCTTGAAGTCCACGTCCAGATCAAGACTCGTTCCAAAATGTTTACCCGTGTCGCCGCCGGCTACGGGCAGCCCGAGAACACCCTCACCGACCCCACCGTGCTCGCCCTGCCCGGCGCTCTGCCGGTGATGAACAAGGCCGCCGTGGACGCCATCATCAAGGCCGGCCTCATGCTCGGCTGCGAGATCGCGCCCGTCTGCAAATGGGACCGCAAAAACTACTTCTACCCCGACTCGCCCAAGAACTACCAGATCTCCCAATACGACCAGCCCATCTGCATCGGCGGCACGGTCGAGATCGAGTTGCCCGGCCCGGCCCGCAACATCCAAGGCGAGCATAAGGGCATCCCGCTCACCCGCATCCACCTCGAGGAAGACGTGGGCAAACTCAACCACGGCTCCGGCGGCTCGCTCATCGATTACAACCGCGCGGGCACCCCGCTGATGGAGATCGTATCCGATCCCGCCCTACGCTCCGCCGACGAGGCCTACGCCTACCTCCAGTCCATCCGCACCAGCATCGTTTACGCCGGCATCTCCGACTGCGATATGGAGAAGGGCCAGCTCCGCTGTGACGCCAACATCTCCATCCGCCCCGTCGGCGAGACCAAGCTCGGCACCAAGGTCGAACTGAAGAACCTCAATTCAATCGCCTTCGTGCGCGACGGCATCGCCCACGAGATCGCCCGCCAGCTCGCCGTCACCAAGGCCGGCGGCGTCATTGTGCAGGAGACGCGCGACTACGACGGCATCACCGGCACCAGCCAATCCCTCCGCTCCAAAGAGATGGCGCACGACTAC
>JAIYBI010000328.1 GCA_027488595.1 Opitutaceae bacterium
AGGAGATGGTGGTGGTGCCGCGATACGTATTGGCAGCGGAGAGCACGAGTGTGCCGGGGCCGGCTTTGGTGAGGTTGCGAGGGGCATCATCGGACAGGACGCCTGAGAGGGTAATGGTGCCGGAAGGGACGGTGAGGATGCGGTTGGCGAGGGAGAGCTGGGCAAGGCCGGAGAAGGTGAGGTTGCCGGTGAGGGTGGTGTCGGCGGCGAAGACGAGCGAGTTGGCGAGCGGGGGGCTGGAGGCGGGGGCGGCGGAGAGTGCGCCGCCGGAGAGGGTGACGGGGCCGGAACCAAGCGCAGTGGCGTTGCCCAGGCTGAGGGTGCCTGCTGCGACGGTGGTGCCGCCGGTGAAGGTGTTGGCGGCGATGAGGGCGAGGGTGGCGTTGCCGGATTTGGTCAGCGAGCCGTTGCCCGAGAGCGGGGCGGTGAGGGTGAAGCTGGCGGTGCCGTCGCCGGTGACGGAGAAATCGGAGGGCGAGGAGAGGGGAGTGGTGACGGTGTAGGCGAGGGACGGGCCGGTGGCGGCGAGGGTGAGAGAGGGTGTCTCGATGGTCTGGCCGGCGAGGGTGACGGAGGCGTTTCCGGAGGCGGGCGCGGCGCCGGCGAGGGTGAGCACGGAAGTCTGGAACGGGGTGGCGCTGTTCTGGGTGGAGGTGAGGTTGCCGGCGAGAAGCGTCTGGCCCGGGAAAAAGGCGACCGGGATGAGGGACGAGGAAGCGGGTGGCTGGTTGGAGGACCAGTTGGTGGCCGTAGTCCAAGAGTGGATACTGGAGGCGGTCTGGGTCCAGACGGGCGGCAGGAGGACGAGGCTGGCGTCGTCAATGTAGAGGGAGGTGCCGGCGGGCGGACCCTCGAAATAGAGCACGAGGGCGGTGGCGGGACCGTTAGGTTCGAGGTAGCGGAAGGTGACGTCGAGGGGCGTCCAGCCGGTGGCGTTGGCGGTGACGATTTGCAGGCTGTTGAAAATGGCTGAACCGGTGGTGCCGGTGTAGGCGAGGGTGGCTTTTACGCTCGGGGTGCCGGTGCTGACGCGGGTCCAGGCGGTGAGGCGGTAGGTCTGGCCGGAGAGCAGGCGGCCGAGGACGTTTTGGGCGGGGCCCTGATAGGTTTGGGAACGGTTGCCGCGGATGGAGGCGGTTCCGGAGCGGAAGACGGAGGTGTCGAGCGAGACGGAGCCGCCGCCGTTGGAAATCCAACCAGTAGCGGAGCCGGCTTCGACGTCGCCGTTGGCCAGGAGCTGGGTGGGAGCGGAGGCGGAGAGAGTGATGCTGGAGCGGACGGCGCCGGACGGGTCCTGCGGATTCCAGAAGGCGCGGAGGAGGATGGAGCGCGGGGCGGTGGCGGCGTTGGGCGTGAGGGTGACGGTGAGATCAACCGAGGCGCCGGCGTTGATGAGCTCGTTGCCCGAGTAGAGGGCAGCGTCGGTGACGGCGAGGCCGGAGGTGGAGGTGATCGCGGCGGTGACGTCGGTGGCGTTGAGCGTGTAGGTAGCGGACCAGCCGGAGCCACCACTCTCGAAGGCTTGGAGAACGGGGAGGGCGGGGACGGTGCCGGTGTTTTGCAGGCGGACGGTATAGGTGACCGGAGCGCCCATCGCGGCGGGTGTGGCGGTGGTGGGAGTGAGCGCGGTGAGGGCGAGGGTCTGGTCTATGCCCTTGACGTAGTAAATCGCGTCACGGACGAGGTTGGCGAAGGTGCCGTTCTGAGACTCGGGCACGAGGGTGAAGGGGCCGTCATACCAGCTTTCGAGGTAAACTTTGTCTGCGCGACCGCCCTCGAGCTGGTGAAGTTGGAGCGAGCGCAAGGAGTGTTGTTTGTAGAGCAGATCCCAGGCGTCTCGACCAGTCTGGGTGGCGGTGTTGAAGCCGCTGAAGTCTGCACCGGTGGAGTTGGCGATGAAGTCGTGGACGCGGCCACGGTCCTGGAGCCAGCGCTCGTAGAGGATGATTTTGCGGCGATGGCGAAGGGCGTCGGGGTGGGTCTCGGAGCCGCCCCATTTCTGGTAGTCGGCGTAGGGGGAATCGGTGGTGAAGCCCGCGTAGTTGTCGTGGAATGCGCCGGCAACGGGGAAGGCCTCGTGCAGTCCGGCGAGGTAGGCGTTGCCGGTGAAGTAGTGGAGGAGGGGGCGGTAGTTGGCGCCGAGCGGCTGGATGGAAACCTCACCCACGCCGTAAGTGGCGGGGTTGGTGACGGCGGCGGCGGAAGCGGTGCGGGCGAAGGTGCGCAGGCCCTGTTGCGGAGTGAACGCGATGGCGACGGCGGGGGCGTCGGCGGCGGTCGAGGTGCGCAGGGTGAGGCCCATCTGGGCGGCGGCGGATAGGGCGGTGGCGGGTGAGGCGTCGTCGGCAAACCACTCGAGCCGGGCGACGAAAGTGCCGTCGCCGGACCAGGCGGTGGAGTGAAGGCGGAGCGCGTCGCCGGTGGCCCCGGTGGCGATGCCGGTGCCGGCGGCCTTGAGCGTGTAAGTCGATCCGGAGAGGGAGGAGGCGGCTCCGGCTCCGGCGGCGCCAAGATCAGCGCCGGAAAAGGCGACGGTGGGTGCGGTGAGAAAAGAGACATTGGAGAAGACGGCGGTGGCGGTTTCAAAACGCACCTGGCTGTCGGCGACGACGCCGATCTGGATGGCGGCGGGGAAGGCGACCGAGGCGGAGCCGGCGAGAGTGGTCCAGGTGACGCCGTCGGGCGAGTGGGCGGCTGTAATGGTGTTGCCACTACGGGTGAGACGGAGCCAGCGAGGGACGGAGGCGACGCCGAGGGAGGCGAGCGGGGAGCCGCTGCCGGAGACGGCGGCGAGGCCGCCGTTGGTGGACGTGCGGGCGAGGAATTCGAGCTGGTTGGCGAGGTTGGCGTGGAGGGAGACCTGGCGGGCGCCGACGGCGGAGGATTCGCGCAGGGTAAGGCCGGCGGTGGGCACTTCGCCGGCGGGATTGGTGCGGGCGGGGTTGGAGCCGACGAGGGACTCGAGCCGCACGGTAAAGGTGCCGTCGCCGCTCCAGTCGCGCCACGCGAAGAACTGGGCGTCGGACGTGTTGTTACCCGGGTGGGTGAAATCGTTGCCCCGCCCGGTCAGGGTGTAGGTGGAGCCGGAGACGGAAATGGTGCCGCCGCGACCGGTCTTGCCGATATCGGTGGTGAACACGGGCAGGACACGCACGTCGGTGAAGCGGGCCTGGGCAAGGCGGGCGGGGTCGGCGGAGGAAACGTAGAGGCCGGCGCGCGGGGACGCGCCAAGCGGGACGGTGACGGAACCGAGCGGGGCCCAGCCGTATCCGTCGCCGGAATACAGGGCGTTCACGGTGTCTCCGCGCCGCTCGAGCTTCAGCCAGGCGTAGAAGTTATTCAGCGAGCCGCCGAGCTCGCGGCGGGTATCGCCGGCGTCGGTCCACGGCAGGTAAACGGGGGAGTTGGTGGCGGTGACTTTGATGCCGGGGAAAGCGGTGGCGAGGCGCTCGACCCATTGGCGAAACCAGCCGTAGCGCAGGCGGTCGGCGGAGCCGGGGGCGGGGTCGAACTGCGTGCCGTCGTAGGTTTCCCAGGCGCCGGTGAGGGCGGTGAAAAACTCCTTGGAGGTCCACTCGGGGTGGAAACGCACTGCCTCCTGCCAGGAGTTCATGATAAAATCGCTGGAGACATCGGGTCGGGGGAAGCCGTAGTTTTGCAGACGCTTGATGTTCGCGATGGCGGAGCCGAAGGCGGCGGGATCGGAGACATTGCCGGCGAAGGCGGTGCCGAAGGCGGAGTCTATGTCGGGGTATTCGCCGGCGAGCAGATGCTCGACGATGACGGGCTTTGAGAACTCGTTGAGCAGGGGGGCGAGCTTGGGGCCGACGACGTCGGGCGAGGGTGCGCCGAACGTGTTGGTCGAGTAGTTCCAATACGCGCCGTGGAGGATGAAGCCGTCCATGTTCTGGCGGACGAAATTCCATTGGGTGGCGCCTCCGTCCACGAGTTGTTGCGAGCCCTTGTAGCCGCCCCACCAGACCTCCAGCGGGCGGGTGACGACGGGGGGCGGGGTTTGCGCGGAGGCGAGCGGAGCGCCGAGCGCGGCCAGGCCGAGCAGGCAGAAACGTGAAAGAAGAAAACGAAGGAATGGCATGGGCGTGGGGCTCAGGCGTCGAAGGGGGCGGCCTAATGACTGACGCGAAGGCGGAGGTAACGAGCCGCGGTGATGGCGGTGGCGTCAGTGACTGTCGCCCGGCTGGTGACGGCATCAAGGGGAGTTTCGCTGATGGATTGAGCGCCGCCGCTCAGGTTCACCCACGAGGACTGGCCGATGGCGCGGGCGATGGGTGTCCAGGTGACGAGGTCGGAGCTGGCCTCGACGGTGTAGGTGAGGTCGTTGGCGGCGAGGTTGCGCGTGAAGGAAAGGGCGAGGCGGGTTGGCTGAGGCGCGACGCCGGAAACCTGAAGAGACGGAGGGGAGGCGGACGCACCGGAAAGGGGGTCGGTGGCTAGGGCGTATTCGAGGAGGTTGCAGAGGCCGTCGCGGTCGAAGTCGGCATCATCGCCGCTGATGGCCGGATCGTCGCGCTGGTTGCCGTCGAAGTAGAGAATGGTGAAGGCCTCGGAGGAAGCGGGGGCGCCGACGTTGAGCGAAACAAGGGCGGTGGCGGAGAGGCCGCCGTCACTCACGGTGTAATTGAAAGAAGCGAGGCCACGGAACCCGGCGGGAGGAGTGTAGGTGGCGATGCCGCCGGAGAGCTGAACGGTGCCGCTGGCGGGTGTGTTGGTAGTAACAGTGAGAGCCGCGGGGCCGGCGTCGGGATCGCTGGCGAGCAGCGTGGCGACGAT
>JAIYBI010000575.1 GCA_027488595.1 Opitutaceae bacterium
CGCCGCCCATGCCCTCCGAAATTCCCCCACCGCCAACGCCCTCCGCTGGCGCGTGACCCAATACGACGCATCCGAGGCCGAATACCGCCAGATCTTCGCCGCCCAAAAGGCCTTCGACGACCAATTCGCCGAGAACCGCGACCCCTTCTCCGGCGCCGGCGATCCGCCGCCGCGCGACAAGGATTACTGGGACCGCCGCCGCGCCGCCGAACAGGCCCTCAACGACCAGATTCGCACCGTCGTCGGCGACGAGCGCTACGTCTCCGCCCAGCTCAAGCAGGATCAGGACTACACCACCGCCGTCGCCGCCACCACCCGCCTCGGCCTGCCCGCCGACACTCCCGACCGCCTCTACGCCCTGCGCACCCCGACCGTCGCAGATTCCCAAAAAATCGCCGCCAATCCCGCGCTCTCCGCCGCCGATAAAAAGGCCGCACTCAAAAAACTCGCCGCCACCACCCGCGCCGAAGTGGAGCGCACCCTCGGCAAGGACGCCGCCGACGTGTATTTCAAACGCGGCGCCATGCAGTGGCTCAACCAGCTCGACCGCGGCGCACCCCTCACCCTGAGCGCTGAGGGCCGTGTCGAGTCCGGCCCCCGCATCAGGTAACCCTTTCGCCCCGCCACGGTATCTTCCGCCGCAGGCGGCGCTTTCCCGCCCTCGACAAGCGCGCGCAGGCCGCCTTCTCTTTCGACCGATGCCCACGCCGAAGAAAAAAAATCCTTCTGCCGTCGCCCTCTCCCGCGCCGATCCGAAGGCCGCCTCCGCCCGCATCCCGAAAAAATTCTACGAGTCCCGCACAAACGAACTGCGCGAGGGGCTCATCCAGCTCCAGCTGGATCTCAAGCCCCAGCCCTACAAAATCCTCCTCATCATCGCAGGCGTCGCCGGGGCCGGTCGCGGCGATGTCGTCAACACTCTCTCCGGCTGGCTCGACCCTCGCGGCGTCGAGACCTTTTCTTTCCACGCCGCGACCGACGAGGAGCGCACCCGCCCCTTCCTCTGGCGCTTCTGGCGCAGTCTCCCACCCAACGGCCGCATCGGTATCTACGCCGGCTCCTGGTATACCGAGACGCTTTCCGAAGAGGCCCAAAACAAGAAGGACCTAGCCGCCCTCGACGAGGATCTCGCCCGCATCCGGCTCTTTGAAAAAGCCCTGGTGGATGCCGATACGCTCATCATCAAAATCTGGCTGAATCTCGACAAGCTTACCCAAGGCCGCCGCTTCAAGGCCCTCTCCGCCGATCCTCTCACCGCCTGGCGCGTCACCGAGGAGGATCGCCGCCACCACCGCATCTACGACCGCCTCGAGCGCACCGCCCTCCACATCCTTAAGCACACTCACCAACCCGGAGCCACCTGGACGGTGATTGACGCCGAGGACGAGCGCGCCCGCAACCTCGCCATCGGCGACCTCATCCTCCGCCGCTTCGCCGAGCACCGCACCCGCATCGCGCGCCTCACCGCCACCCGCGCGCCCGCCAAACCCGACCCGCACCCCAAGCCGCTGCGCCTCTTCGGCCGCCGCCGCCTGCTCGGGCTGCCGCTCGACCAGGTGCTCTCCGACGAGGACTACGAGGAGAAACGCGACAAATGGCTCGGCCGCCTCAACCTCGCCGTGCGCTCCGCCCAAAAAGCCGGCCGCTCCATCGTCGTCGTCTTCGAGGGCTGGGACGCCGCCGGCAAGGGCGGCGCCATCCGCCGCCTTACCTCCGCGATTGATGCGCGCGATTTCCGCGTGCACGCCGTGGCCAAGCCCACCGAGGAGGAGTATTCGCACCACTACCTCTGGCGTTTCTGGCGCCACCTGCCGCGCGATGGCCAGGTCACGATTTTTGACCGCTCCTGGTATGGCCGCGTGCTGGTCGAACGCCTCGAGGGCTTCTGCCGGCCGGACGAGTGGCGGCGCGCCTTCGCCGAGCTGAACGATTTCGAGAAACAACTCACCGACCACGGCACCATTGTAGTTAAATTCTGGATGCACATCTCGCGCGAGGAGCAGCTCGCCCGCTTTCGCTCCCGCGAAGTCACTTCCTACAAGCAGCACAAGATCAACGCCGAGGACTGGCGCAACCGCCGCAAGTGGGACGCCTACGAGGTCGCCGTCGGCGACATGCTGGCGCTGACCGACACCCCGACCGCGCCCTGGCACCTGATCCCGTCGAACAACAAGCGCTACGCCCGCCTCCAGATCCTGCGCACCGCCTGCCGCCAGATCGAAGCCGTCCTCGGCGCCTGAGGAAAGTGTGTCCGGCATACCCGTCGGCCCGAGGTGGGGCGGAACCGCCGCCGGACCCTTCCAGTATTCACCGCTCCAACGCGGCGGGCCCAGCGGTCCCGCCCCACCTTAGATACCGACCGCCCTCACTTCGCCGGCACTGCTTCCACCGGAGCCGGAACCGGCACCGCTTTTTTCTGCACGCTTTCCGCTTTCGCCGCCGCCGACTCCGCCTGCGTGTCGCGCGCGATGCGGCGCACGTCAAAAAAGCTCACATAGAGCACCATCGTGAAGAGCAGCGCCACAAACACCGTCTGCACGTTCATGATAAAACTCGGTGGCAGCGGCCGTCCGCGCAGCTTGCCGATGGTGGCGAAGAGCATGTGCCCGCCGTCGAGCACCGGCAGCGGCAGCAGGTTGAACATCGCCAGATTCACGTTCACCAAAATCGTAAACCAAAGCACGAGGCGGATATCAATCTGCGCCGTCTGGTGAAAGCCCCGTGCGATGCCCACCGGCCCGCTCAGCTTGGAGGGCCCGAGGTCGGAGTTCGGATTCACCAGTCCGCTCAACACCCGCCAGGTCATGGTCGCATTATCGGCGAGCTGTTTGATCGGATGCGGATGGATGAGCACGAGCGCGTTGCGGTAACGCACGCCGATGCGATACGCGGGACTACCATCGGGGTTTTTCTCCAGACGAGGCGCGACGCGCAAATCAAGCCGGTCTCCCTTGCGCTCGACTGCGACCGTCACCGGGCGGCCTTCCGAAGCTTGAACAGCGGTTGTCATGCTCTCCCGCGAGAGCATCGGCGCACCGTTGAGGGCAAGGATGACGTCGCCCGCTTTGAAGCCGGCTGCTTCCGCCGCCGAGCCCGACACCACCTCGTCAATCCCCATATCGTCCGCCGTGGAAATGCCGATGGTGCGGAAGCCTTCTTCGCCCGCCAACACAGGAAAGATTTTCACCGGGCTGGACACTCCGGCGCGCTCGATGGTCAGCACCGCTTCGGGCCGTCCGTCGCTGGTGCGGCCGGAGCCGGCGGCGAGGGTTTGCACGAGACCGGACCAGTTATCCACCGCCTTGCCGTCAATCTCGCGGATGATGTCGCCGGGCTGCAGTCCGGCCGTGACTGCCGGGCTGGTCACCACCGTGCCGTCAGCCTGTTTCACGGTCTGTTCAACCACGCCGATTTTGGTGGTGTTCAAGCTGCTCATGGTCGGCACGCCGACGCCCCAGAGGATGCAGGCCAGCACGAGGGCGAAGATGATGTTGCACGTCGCGCCGGCGACGAGGACCTCCATCTTCGCTCCGTAGCGCGGGGTCGGCAGTTTTTCCGCCGGAGCCTCCCCGCCCTCGATGGCGCGCATGTCGCCTAGCTGCGGCAGCGCCACGTAGCCGCCGAGCGGAAACCAGGAGAGGCGGTATTCCACGCCGTCCTTGCCAAGCCACTTGAAAATCGCCGGCCCAAAGCCGATGGAGAAACGCTCGATCTTAAAACCGTGACGGCGCGCGGTCAGAAAATGGCCGAGCTCGTGCACAAAAATCGAGCCGCCAAAAAACACCGCGATCATGAGCACGGACCACAGGCTGGAAGTGAGGAGGGAGAAAAATTCCATGGGGAAAAAAGAGGCGGGAAGATGGGAGCCTAGCTCAAAGGATGAAAAAGTCTAAGCACTGTTCAGCAACGTTTCCGCCACGCGGCGGGCTTCTGCATCGACCGCCAGCACGGCGGAAAGTTCACCCGCCGCCGTCGCCGGCAGGGCCGCGAGGGTTTGCTCCACCACCCGCGGGATGCCGAGGAAGGGCAGGCGTCCGCCGAGGAAGGCCGCGACCGCGACCTCGTTGGCGGCGTTGTAAATCGCCGGGGCCACGCCGCCGGCCTGCATCGTCTCGCGAGCCAGCCGCAGCATCGGGAAGCGGCCTTCGTCGGCCGGGCGAAACTCCAGTTGCAGCAGGCGGTCGAGCGACAGTGCCGCGTCCGTGCCGCGCGGTCCGCGTTTCGGATAAAGCAGCGCGTGCTGGATTGGAAAGGTCATCGAGGGCGGGCAGAGCTGGGCGAGCATCGCACCGTCGGAGAACTCCACCAGGCAATGCACGATGCTTTGCGGATGGATGACGGCGGCGCATTGCTCCGGACGCAGGTCGAAGAGGCACTGCGCCTCGATCAGTTCGAGGCCTTTATTGGCCAGCGTGGCGGAGTCCACCGTGATTTTCGGCCCCATCACCCAGTTCGGGTGCTTGAGGGCGTCGGACGGCGTCACGTCCGCGAGCCGCTCCGCCGGCCAGTCGCGAAAAGCACCGCCGGAAGCGGTGAGCGTCACGCAGCGAAGCTCGGCGTGGGCGTGGCCCTGGAGGCATTGGAAAACCGCGTTGTGCTCGCTGTCCACCGGAAGGATTCGTGCGCCCGAAGCCCGCGCCGCCGCCATCACGAAGGGGCCGGCGAGCACGAGAATTTCTTTTGATGCGAGGGCGAGGTCCTTGCCCGCCGCGAGAGCCGCCAGTGCGGGTCGCAGCCCGGCCGTGCCAACCACGGCGACGAGCACGCAGTCAACCTCGGGCAGGATGGCGAGCGCCTCCAGCCCCTCGATGCCGGGCGCGTGCAGTTTCACGTGCGGAGGCAGACCGACCTCTCGAAGCGCGGCGTGACCCGCCTCGGTGAAAAGCGCGACGTGCCGCACCGTCGGGTGGGCGTGAGCGATGCGGGCAAGCTCGGCGTGGCGACCGTGCGCGGCGACGGCCACGAGTTCGAGTTCACCGGGATGCGCCGCGATGACGCGCAATGTGTTTTCGCCGATCGAGCCGGTCGCGCCGAGCAAGGCGATACGCTTGGGCCGGGGAGCGCCGACAGGAGAGGAAGTTAAGGCGAGGGTGTTTGCCACGTTTTGAGACGACTCAAGTGCTCATCCAGCTAAACGCCAGGTAGCCGAGCGGTGCGGTGAGGATGAGGCTGTCCGAGAGATCGAACATGCCGCCGATACCGGGAATGGTGGCGCCCGCATCCTTGGTGTCGGCGCGGCGCTTGATCACCGACTCGACGAGGTCTGAAACGATGGCCAGGATCGCGATGGGCACCGCCACAAGAGCGGCGACAAGCGGGGTGAGTCCCGCAGGGTAATGCGTTGAGAGGAGCGCGGCCAGCCCGGCGCCTACTCCGGCGGAGGTCAGCACGCCGCCGATCGCGCCTTCCCAGGTTTTTTTCGGGCTAATCGTGGGCGACATCTTGTGTTTGCCAAAGGCCAGGCCGGAGAGCAGCGCGCCCACGTCGCAAAATTTGGATACGGCGATAAGCCAGATGACCAGTAGCAGACCGCTCATCTCGCTCGGACCGGGGAGCAGCGCGATGCGCACCATGAATTGGAGCATGAACGGAATGTAGAGCAGGCCGAAGAGCGTCCACGCCAGCGTCTCGACCCGGTTATGCGGCTCGCGTTCGCCGAGGATGCGCAGGGCGAAGACGACCACCGCGACCGCCAACCAGGTGCCGGACGAAGCCATCTCCGGATGGAGCGGGAAGAGGATGGGCGCATAGTAGGGCGCCAGCATGATGATCGCGCCGAGTGTCATCCCGAAGCGGTCAAAGGGGTCCATACCCATACGATGAACCATTTGATAAAACTCCCGCTGGGTCAGCACCGCCACCAAAGCCACCAGCCAGACCGCGCCCGTGGTTCCCAGGAAGTGCACGCACCCGATGATGATGCCCCAAAGCAGAAAGGTGCTAAAAATGCGTTTTCCCAAGGTCGTGGGCCGGGTTTAGGGTTTAAGTGAGCGAAGGAGGGATGAAAGAGGCTCGGGAGCCAGTTGGGTCTAGATGATCACGTCCGCCGGACGTTGCGCTTCCGCCTCGGCGTTCGCCGCCGCGAGCTGCTCGGTGATCTGGCCGAAGCGGCGCTCGCGACCGCGAAACTCATCAATCGCGGCGATCAACTCCGCCTTTCCGAAATCCGGCCAAAGCACGGGCGTGAAGACAAACTCGGCGTAGGCTGATTGGAGGAGCAGGAAGTTGCTGATACGTTTCTCGCCTGAAGTGCGGATCACCAAGTCCGGATCCGGCAGATCGTGTGTATACAGGTGCCGCGAGAAACCCTCCCAGCTCGCGGCATCGTCCAGCGAGGCCCGGCCCGCCAGCACCGCCGCCGCGTAAGCTCGCGCCGCATCCTGCACCTCGGTGCGCGACCCGTAATTGAGGGCGAGCACCAGGGTGTAATCGGTGAAATGGGCCGTCGCCGCCATCGCGGCTTTCAACGCGGCCCGCGCGCCCGACGGCAGTTCCTCGGTGCGCCCGATGGTGCGGAGGCAGACCCTGTCACGCACCATATTGGGGGTTTCACGGTGAAGAAACGTTTCCAAAAGCGCCATCAAGCCGCCGACCTCCTCGCCCGGACGGCGCCAGTTCTCCACCGAAAACGCATACAAGGTCACGCACCGCACCCCGAGTTCCCGCGCCGCATCCACCACGGTGCGCACCGACTCGACCCCGCGCCGGTGCCCTTCCAGTCGGGGCAGTCCCCGCTGCTTCGCCCAGCGCCCATTCCCATCCATGATGATGGCGATATGCGCGGGCACGGGAGGTTGGAGGGGGACCGAGGTCATGCGGGTTGAAACAGGGGATTACTCACGCCCTTTACGGCGGGGCAATGCCGAATCCCCGCTGGTGTTGGTCTTCATCCGTCCCAGCGGCCTCCGGGTGCATAAATTTCGCTCATGCCGACCCTTTGGATGGCACGCTCTATGCGACCCTCGTTCCAACTCCTCTCTCCTTGTGCCTCCCCGTCTTGTCGCTATGACCTAGCTTCATGCGCCCCTACACCATTCTCATTTCCGTCCTCGTTCTCGCCTTCGCTTCGGTCGCCACCGCCGCCGAGGTTCAGGTCATTCGTGTCTGGCCCGACTATCGCACCAGCGAGAGCTTCACCCGCGTCGGTGAGTATTTTGGCGGCCAGGAAAGCACCCCCGAGCTTTTGGTCCGCTCACAATCCGACGCGCGCGAGGGCTACTATTTCCTGGCTCGTTTCAAATCCTCCGAGGCGGTGCCCGGTGCCATCCTCGCGGTCGAGACCATCCTGCCCGGCAGCGAAGTCGCCAGCGTTCACTTCCTCTCGGTCGACCTTCCGCGCGGCAGCCGGGCGGTCCTCGCAGGCCTCACCGGCACCGACTGGCCGGATGCCAAGGTCAAACCCACCGCCTGGCGCGTGCGCCTGCTCTCAGCCGGCGGCACTGAGCTCGCCCGCCAGCAAAGCTTCCTCTGGGCCCTCCCGCCCGTCCCGGCTTCGGCCTCGGGCGCTGAGAAATCTCCCGAGTCCGACCCCGCTCCGTCCCCCGCAGCCAACCCCGCGTCGAACCCAGACGCCGCGCCCGCCGGCACCTGATTTTACCAAACTTATTTCGCATGTCCGACCTCTTTGCCGCCTACGAGCACGACCGATTCTATGACGAGATGTTTGCCGGTCCCGGCAAACCTCGTGCCCATTACCAAGATCTCTGGGATCGCTTCAACCAACTCGACGGCATCTCCGAGCTCCTCGCCCGCCAGCGCACCGCCGACCAGACTTTCGTCAACCGCGGGGTCACCTTCACCGTCTATTCCGACAACAAGGGCACGGAGAAAATCTTTCCCTTCGACCTGATCCCGCGAATCATCCCGGCCCACGAGTGGGCCCACCTCGAGGCCGGCCTTCGCCAGCGCATGGAGGCGCTCAATCTGTTCCTCGCCGACATCTACGGCCCGCAACGCATCCTCAAGGAGGGCA
>JAIYBI010000122.1 GCA_027488595.1 Opitutaceae bacterium
CGTACCCAATTGAAAGAGGCGCAATTTGGAGTGCTCAACGGTGGATGGCCATTTCGAGTTAGCCGTTAACTCGGCCAGCAACTGCCGCAAAAAGACTAAATCGGTCTCATCGTTGATGAAGAGGAAATGCCGCGCGTAATTCGCACTGGCGAAGGCGACGGTGAGTGTCGCCTCGCCGGCGGAAGGCACGGCGGGAAGCGTGAAGTTCACACGCCACTTCCACTCGCCGAGGGTGGTCACGCCGTTGGCATCGGTCGTCGGATAGGCGGTGTGGGCGTAGTTCCAGTCCGTGGCGGGGTTGCTCGTGCCGATGGTGTAGACGAGCGGATTGGGGAGCTGAGCAGGGAAAATGTCCCAAAGGTAGGGCTTGAAATACTCGTTGCCGTGGCGGAATTCGGCGGCGGTGCGGTCAGGTGTTCCTATCTCCCAGGCGATGCTCGCGCCCGGATGGACGATCGTCCAGGTGAGAGTATTGAGATTCGTGATACTTCCGGCGGTGATGACGACATCGGTCTTGGAATACTCGCCGACGACCCCGTTGTTGAAGGCGTAGAGCGTGTAGGTGCCGGGCCGCACGCCGCGGATGGTAAAGTCGCCGGCGGCGTCCACCCGCGACCAGTATTGGTAACCTTTGGACTGTTGCTGCCAGTTGCCGGCCACGGCCTCGGGGGCGGCGAGGCCGATCCAGGCGCCCGTGGCGTTGACGGCGGGCTTGAGCGGATCGGTGATGACAAACCGGCCGGTCGCGCTGCCACGACCGGCGGGGCCGGGGTGGTCGGCGTTGTCGAGCCAGGCGTAGGGCCAGGCGGCCTGCTCGGCGGCGGCCTGGGCCTTGGCGTCGGCCCAGAGCGCGTCGCCGGCATTAGTCGTGGCGGTGGTGGCGTTGCAGTAGAGCAGGAAAGGGCCGAACATCTTCCGATAGGCCTCGCCCGCCGCAACGTTGGTGCCGGATCCGCCGAAATGGTTTCGGCCAAAGTGCATCAGCAGGTAGCTTTCTGAGATCGAGAGGTCCTGGTGGGTGGGGCCGTCGTTGAAGTAGTCAAAGCCGCCGAGGGCGAACCAGACGCCTTTTTTGGCGACGTTGCTGGCTTTGCCAAAGGTGCCGTGTTTAATGTATTCGACGGCGTAACTGTATTTCCCGTCGTAGCGGCCGGCCCAGATGCCGGTGTTGAGTTTCACGATCTCCGCGATGCTGGTGGGGGAAGCATTTTGGTAATCGGCATAGGTGGGCATCTCGCCCTTGCGGTCGTCGTCCACGTAGCCGCGCTCAAACATGAACGTGCTCGGCGTGTTGCGGGCCAGTTTCCAGACGATGCGCCATTCGCCTACGCTGGTGGCGGGATAGCTCGCGGGGTGATCGAGCACGGCATAAGCGTAGAGGCCGGTGTCGCCGCGACGCAGGATGTAGTGGAGCTCGATGTCGAAGACGTGCTTGTAGCCGGCGTTGGCTCTCCACGTGCGTTTCGTCATAATGTGCACCATATCGGTCGTGCTGCTCACCAGCGAGTAGACGCATCCGCTGGGATTTTCGTAACTCGCACCGCCGTCCATGCTGTAGTAGATGGGATTGGCGGTATCCGCCATCTGCGTGCCGTTGAGTTTATACGACAAGATGCGGCCGGTGGCCTTGTCCATGACGGCGTTGATGACACCGTTGTCGAGGGTGGCGGTCGTCGAGGTGGTCGAGAGGGTGACGTTGGCCCCCACGCCGGGCGCGCCTCCGCCAGGGTCATTAGCGAACACGGTCATCGGACCGCAGAACACGGCCAGGCTCGCGAGGGCACGTAAAGGCAGAGAGAGGCAGGCCCGGAATGGGCGGAGTAATTTGAACATTTGGGGCGGGGAATGTAAGAAAGCTGAAAATACCTTTAGAAAATTTCCTCATTCGAATCAAGAATCAACCTACCCCGCGCCTTAGTTCTCCCGCCGTCATCCAGTAAGATTACCCTAGTTTACGCTGCCACTTTTCGGCCGGGTTTGCATCATTGTGGGCGGTAATCAGGGACGATTTGTTCTCTCTAACCCACTGCAGGTCGTAACTCCGTTTGCGCCCTGCGGCGATCAACTGAAAAACCTAAAACTCATATCCCAAGAACACCGCGAGCTACGGGGCATTCATCCCAAAGTTTCCGCACTGGGCGCGTCCTCAAGATACCCGGTTCAGCGGTATCGGCAGCAACCGAAGTATGCCTTGATTCAAGAACTTGATCGGTGCTCTTCGATCATTCAAACACCGTGTGGTTTGATTCGTTTCCCGTTCCTTAAAAACAAATCCAAGACGCCCATGCTTTTCGTTTTTTAACCGCGAAACGACCTCAATGATAAGGGCATATTATTTTTCATGAAAATAATATCTATTTTTCTGTGGTAAGATACCGCAAATACCCGCAGTTTTGACATGCTTTTATGTCTCACCCCCACCCATGTTTGCGCGAGCTTTGTCGCGCCGCCGCTGTTCGCGCCCCCGCACTTTTGCTCGTGCTTGCCTTGACCACCGGCTGCGTTCACGCGCCCTCCCGACCCGCCTCGGCCGCCCCGTCCTCCACGTCCACCGCCACCCCCGCTGAGCCCCTCGCCACGGACTCCTCCGTCGTCGGCCTCGTTTGCGACTCCCTTCCGTCTCCGCCTTCCGTTGGGTCCTCCCGCCCTTTGCTGGGCTGGCGAATCGAGAGCACCGCCCGCGATTGGCGCCAATCCGCCTGGCAAATCCGCGTCGCCAGCGAGCCCCGCCTGCTCGCTCTCGGCCAAGCCGATCTCTGGGACAGCGGTCGCATGACCGGCGCGCAAACACTCGACATCCCCTACCAAGGCCGCCCGCTTGCCTCCCGCCAGCGCGCCTTCTGGAGCGTGCGGGTTTGGGACGCCGCCGGCCGCCCCTCCTCCTGGAGCGCGCCCTCTGAATGGGCCACCGGCATCCTCGACAACGCCGACTGGCAGGCCCGCTGGATCGCCGCCCCCACCGCCCACCCGCGCGCCGCCGCCCCGCTGCTGCGTCGCGAGTTTTCTCTCGACCGCCCCCTGCTCCGCGCCACCGCCCGCCTTGCCTCTCTCGGCTGGAGCGAGCTCACCGTCAACGGCCGCGTTATCGGCGACGACGTGCTCGGCCCGCCTTTCACCGACTCCACCCGCCGCATCCTTTACATCACCCGCGACGTCACCTCCGCTCTTGCGTCCGGCCCCAACGTCTTCGGCCTCTCCCTCGGCAATGGCCAACACAGCCCGGTCGTCGCCTTCGGCGGCCGGCCGAGCGAAGTCGTCGTTCCGGGCGACGAGGGCACCGGTTACCACAAACGTTACGGACGCTTCGGCCCGCCCGCCGCCTTGCTCGAGGTCGAACTCGAATTCACCGATGGCTCCCGCGCCTTCATCGGCACCGATGCCGAGTGGCGCGCCGGCAGCGGTGCCGTCACGTTCAACGATCTCTGGCGTGGCGAAAAACAAGATCTCCGCCTCGCTCCCGCCGGCTGGGATCGACCCGGCTTCGACGCCTCCGCCTGGCCAGCCGCCCGCGCCATCACCGCGCCCGCCGGCCGTCTCGAACCCAACCAGCTCGCCCTCCCCCGCGTTCGCGGCTCCTTGTCACCCGACCACGTCACCGCCGACACCGCCCACTTCACCGAGACCGGCGCCGGCTGGCCCCGCCTCCAGGTCAACGGCACCCCCGGCCAGAAAATCGTCGTCTCCGGCACCGTCGGCGAACGCCTCAAACTCCACCCGCTCGAATACATCCTGCGCGGCGGCCCCGAGGTGCTCGAACCGAAGTGGTTTTTCAACGAGGTCGCCCACACCGTGAAGGTCACCGGCCTAAAACGCCCGCTCGAAAAGTCCGACCTCACCTTCCAGCTCGTGTTCTCCGACCCCGGGCGCGCCGGCGACTTTGCCTGCTCCGATCCGTTCTTCAACTCCCTCCACGCCGCACTCCTCCGCACCCACCAGGGCTATTCCTTCGGCCTGCCCATGGACCCTTCGCGCGAAAAACAGTCCTGGACCCAGGACGTGCAAAACATGATGGACAGCGCCGTTTACCTGTCGGACTCCGCCGCGCTCTACCGCAGTTGGTGGCGCGACATGCGCGCCAACCAGACGCCCGACGGCAACGTCGGAGCCATCGTTCCCGTCGCCGGCATCCAGACCCAGGATTGGAACTGCCCGTGGTGGGGCGGCATGATCGTGTATTTGCCGTGGAAACACTACGAATACTACGGCGACCGCGCCTTCCTCGCCGAGGCCTACGAGCCCATGCGCGCCTACGTGGACTTCCTCGGCCGCCGCGCCGCCGAGGGCACGCGCGCCAACGGCGGCACCCTCCGCGGCCTGCCCGATCCGGGCCGCGATGAAGAAGCCGTCGCCGACGGCCTTCTGGCCTGGGGCACCGGCGACTGGATGGGCCTCGCCAAACCTCCCGTCACTCTCACGTCCACCGCCGCGTGGAGCTACTACGCTTCCGTCGTTGCCCGCACCGCCGCCCTGTTGGGCAAGCACGAGGACGCCACCCGCTACGCCGCCCTCGCCTCCGAGGTCGCCGCCCGCTTCAACCGCCGTTTCCTCAATCCCGCCTCCGGTAGCTACGGTTCCTCCGCCGTCAGCCAGTCCGCCCTAGCCGTCCCGCTCGCACTCGATCTCGTGCCCGCCGCCCAGCGCGACCTCGCCTTCTCCCGCCTGCTCGACGCCGTCAACGCCACCGACGGTCACATCAACACCGGCTTCGTCGGCACACCTTTCATACTCCGCGTCCTGAGCGAAAACGGCCACCCCGACGTCGCCGCCCGCCTCGTCTCCCAGCGCGATTACCCGGGCTGGGGCAGCCTGATGAAGGGGGGCGTTTTTAAGGAAAACTGGAAAGGCGAACACGCCCTCATGCCGTCCCTCGGCGGTCCCGTCGGCGCGTGGTTCTACCGCACCGTCCTCGGCATCCGCCCCGCGCCCGACGGCCCCGGTTTCTCCCACATCATCCTGCAACCCGAGCCCGTCGCCGGCCTCACTTGGGCGCGCGGCCATTTCGATTCCCGCCACGGCCGCATCCGCTCCGACTGGCGCATCACCGACGGCAAGTTCCACCTCGAAATCGAGATTCCCGCCAACACCTCCGCCACCGTCTTCGTCCCTGCCGCCGTCGCCGCTTCCGTGCTCGAATCCGGCGCCGCAGCCGCCTCCGCGCCCGGCGTCCGCTTCCTCCGCCACGAGTCCGGCCGCGCCGTCTTCAGCGTCGGTTCAGGCACCTTCCGTTTCACCGCCCCTTCCCGCTGATCCGATGTCCGCTTTCACCCGCTTTCTTACGCGTCTCGGCTTCCTCATCCCCACGCTCGCGCTCGCCTGCACCGCCTCGGCCGCCTCCGTTCAACCCGCACAACTCCGCTGCGAATTCCGCGACTCCCCGCTCGGCGTTGACGCCCCACGCCCGCGCCTGAGTTGGCAACTCGCCGCCTCCGATCCCGAGGCCCGCGCCCTTCAACAGACCGCCGCCCACATCCTCGTCGCCTCCTCCGCCGCCGTCCTTGTCCGCGACGAGGGCGACCTCTGGAACTCCGGCAAACTCCCCGGCGACTCCACCACTCTCATTCCCTACGCCGGCACTCCGCTCGCGACCGGCCAGTCCGTGTTTTGGAAGGTCCGCGTCTGGGACGCCCGCAAACGCGCCTCCACCTGGAGCGCGCCCGCCACCTGGACCATGGGCGTCGTCTCCCCCGCCGATTGGCAGGCCCGCTGGATCGGCACCACACCCTCCCCCGCCGACGCCACCTCCACCGCCACCACGCTCCTGCGCCGCGATTTCCCCGTCCGCCCCGGTCTCGTCCGCGCCGTCATCCACGTCACCGGCGTCGGCCACTACGATCTCTCCATCAACGGTGCCAAGGTCGGCGACCAGCTCCTCTCCCCCGGCTGGACCAACTACCGCAAAACCATTCTCTACGACACTTTCGACGTCACCGCCCTGCTCCGCGCCGGCTCGCCCAACGCCCTCGGCATCGTCCTCGGCAACGGCATGTATCACGTCCCCAAGGTCGAGGGCCGCTACTCGAAATTCACAGGCTCCCAGGGCTCGCGCCAGGCCATCGCACGCCTGCGCCTCGACTACACGGACGGCTCCAGCGAACTCATCCCGACCGACGCCCGCTGGCAGGTCGCCCCCGGCCCCATCACGTTCTCCCACGTGTATGGCGGCGAGGACTACGACGCCCGTCTCGAACCGTCCGGCTGGGATCGCCCCGCTTTCACCGCACCCGCCGGCACCCCCGCCTGGTCGCCCGCCGCCGAACTCTCCGGCCCCGGCGGCGAACTTCGCGGTCTCTCCCACGCCGCCCCACCCATCCGCGCCATCGAGGAGCTCCGTCCCGTCGCCGTCCGCGAGATCCGCCCGGGCCTGGTCGTCTACGACCTTGGGCAAAACGCCGCGCTCATGCCCCGCCTTTCCGTGCGCGGCCCCGCCGGCTCCAGCGTCCGCATCACCCCCGCCGAATTGCTCCGCCCCGATGGCACCGTTGACCGCATTTCCGTCGGCCGCCCGCCCGCCCATTGGCAATACACCCTCGCCGGCACCGCCGCGCCCGAGTCGTGGTTCCCGCGCTTTTTCTATCACGGTTCGCGTTACCTCCAAGTCGAGTTCACCCCCGCCGCTCCCGGCGAAGCCCTTCCGCGCATCGATTCACTCACTGGCGTCGTGGTTCACACGTCGTCCGCGCCGGTCGGCGACTTCGCCACGTCGAGCGATCTTTTCAACCGCATCCGCACCCTCGTCCGTTGGGCCCAGCGCAGTAATCTCGTCAGCGTCATCACCGATTGCCCCCACCGCGAAAAACTCGGCTGGCTCGAGCAATACCACCTCAACGGCCCGTCCCTCCGCTACGAACACGATCTCTCCGCCCTCTTCGAGAAAACCTTCCAGGACATGGCCGACGCCCAGACGCCCGAGGGTCTCGTCACCAGCATCGCGCCCGAATACGTCGTGTTCAAAGACGGCTTCCGCGACTCCCCCGAGTGGGGCAGCGCCCTCATCCTCGCCGCCTGGCAGCAATACGTGTTCACCGGCGACACCGCACCTTTCGCCCTCCACTACGAGGCCATGTGCCGCTACGTCGCCTACCTCGGCACGCAGTCGCGCGACCACCTTCTCAGCCATGGTCTCGGTGACTGGTATGACATCGGCCCGAAAAAGCCCGGCCGCGCCCAGCTCACCCCGCCGCGCCTCACCGCCACCGCCACCTACTACGAGGATCTGCTCGCCCTCTCCCGCATCGCATCGCTCCTCGGCAAACCCGATGACGCCGCCCGCCACGCCGCCCTCGCCGCCGAGGTGAAGACCGCCTTCAACCGCGACCTCTTCCGCCCCGACACCGGCGTCTACGCCACCGGCAGCCAGACGTCCAACGCCATGCCGCTCGTCCTCGGTCTCGTCGAGCCCGCCCGCGCCCCCGCCTTGCTCGACGCCATCGTCGCCGACATCCGCGCCCGGGGCGATGCCATCAGCGCCGGCGATGTCGGCTACCGCTACCTTCTCCGAGCCCTCGCCGACGGCGGCCGCTCCGACGTCGTGTTCACCATGAACAACCAGTCGGAGAAACCTGGATACGGCTACCAGCTCGCCCGCGGCGCCACCAGCCTCACCGAGGCTTGGAACGCAGACCCGCGCAGCTCGCAAAACCACTTCATGCTCGGCCAGATTATCGAGTGGTTCTACCACGACCTCGCCGGCATCCAGCCCGACGCCTCCGCCCCAGCCTTCCGCCGCTTCGCGATCAAGCCCGCCTTCGTCGGCGACCTGACCTGGGTGCGCGCTTCCTACGATTCCCCGCAGGGCAAAATCACCTCCGCGTGGCGCCGCACCGCCGACCGACTTGAACTCGAAGTCGTCATCCCGCCCAACACGTCCGCCACCGTCCACGTCCCCGCCGCCGACCCGCGCCAGATCAAAGAGTCCGCCAAGGCCGCCTCCCGCGCCAAGGGGGTCAGCCTGCTCCGCCACGACTCCGGCCTCACCGTCTTCACCGTCGGTTCCGGCACCTACCGCTTCACTGCCCCGCTCCCCGAATCCGCCCCCGCCCGCTAACTCACCCCCCAATGCCCCTGCCCCTACCCCGCCTTGCCTTGCTCGCCGCCGCCGCCGCGTTCGCCGCCAACGCGCTTTTCGCCGCCGCCCCGCCGCCCACCACCACCACCCTCCAGTGGCTCGACGCCTCCGCCCCGGCCTCCGCCACCGGGGTCGCTTTCGGTGTGCCTTGGCCTCGCGGCACCCTTGATCGCACCGCCTCGCTCCAACTCGCCGACGCCTCCGGCCGTTCCGTGCCGGTCCAATCCTGGCCGCTCGCCTATTGGCCCGATGGCTCCGTCAAGTGGACCGGCCTCGCCCTCGCCGCCACTCCCGCGCTGGGCAACTCCCTCGCACTTTCCGTCGGCACCCCCGCCGCCCCCACTTCGCCGGTCACCGTCACCGAGGCCGCCGACGCCTTCGTGATCGACACCGGAGCCTTCGTTTGTCGCGTGCCTCGCTCCGGCTCCGCCCTCGTCTCATCCATCACCGTCGCCGGCCGCGAGGTCGCCCGCGCCGGCCGTCTCGTTGCCATCCTCGAAGCCCGCTCCGTCGAGACCGGCCGCCGCGTTACCCGCGAGGAGGATTTCACCGGCTCCGTGGAGCGCGTCACCCTCGAGCAGTCCGGCCCCGTCCGCGCCGTCGTCAAACTCGAGGGCCGCCACCGCGCCGCGCTCGGCGACCGCGCCTGGTTGCCTTTCGTCGTGCGTCTCTACTTCACCGCCGGCACCGATTCCATTCGACTCGTCCACTCGGTCGTCTTCGACGGCCTCGCCGACCAGGATTATGTTCGCGGTCTCGGCCTGTTCTTCGACGTCCCTTTCCGCGAGGAATTGCAAAACCGCCACATCCGTCTCGGCGGCGACTCCGGCCTCTTCTCCGAACCCGTCCGCGCCATCCCCGGCTTCCGCGCCGCCCTCGTCGCCGGTGCCAAGGAAATGACCGCCGAGCAGCTCGCCGGCCGCCGAGCCCCCGACCTCGCTTCCCTCGACGAAAAGACCCGCGGTCAACACTTGAGCATGGCCGAGTGGGATGCCTTTAAACTCACCCAGCTCGCGCCCGATGCCTTCGCCATCGACAAACGCACCGGCGCGCACTCGACCTGGGTCAACGCCCACCGCGGCCGCCGCTCCCTCGGCGCCGCCTACGTCGGCGATGTCTCCGGCGGCCTCGGCGTCTCCATCCGCCGCTTCTGGCAAAAACACCCCACCGCGCTCGAGATCGAGGGAGCGACCACGTCCGCCGCAACCCTCCGCGCCTGGCTCTGGTCGCCCGATGCCCCCGCGATGGATATGCGCCACTACGATATCAAGGGCCACGCGCTTTCGATCGCCTACGAGGACTACGAGCCGGGCTTCAGCACCCCCGAGGGCGTCGCCAACACCTCCGAGCTCACCCTCTGGCCGCTCGCCGCCACTCCGTCCGCCGAGGATCTCCTCGCCCGCTCCCTCGTCGCCGCCTCCCCGCCCACCCTCATCTGCACCCCCGCGCGCTACGACGCCGCCCGGGTCTTCGGCGCCTGGGCCCCGCCAGATCTCACCGATCCACTCGCCGCCCGCCTCGAGGAAGGTCTCGACCACGCCTTCCGGTTTTTCTCGGGCGAGATCGACCGGCGCGGTTGGTATGGCTTCTGGCACTACGGCGATGTCATGCGCACCTACGACGCCGCCCGCCGCCAGTGGCAATACGATGTCGGCGGCCACGCCTGGAACAACGCCGAGCTCAACCCCGACACGTGGCTCTGGTATCAATTTCTCCGCACCGGCCGCGCCGATGTCTACCGCCTCGCCGAGGACTTCACCCGCCACTCCTCCGAGGTGGACGTCCACCATCTCGGTCGCTTCGCCGGCCTCGGCTCCCGCCATAATGTCGTCCACTGGGGCTGCGGCGCCAAGGAGCCGCGCATCAGCGAAGCCGCCCTCAAACGCTTTTTCTATTATCTCTCCACCGACGAGCGCACCGGCGATCTCATGCGCGCGGTGCTCGACGTGGACGCCAAGACCGTCGAGATCAACCCGCTCCGCAAGGTCATGCCCGCCCCAGTCGCCACCCCGGGCTTCGTTCGGAGCGGCCCCGACTGGGTCGCCTTCGCCAGCAACTGGATGACCGAGTGGGAACGCACCGGCGACACGCGCTACCGCGATTACATCGTCACCGGCCTCGACGATCTCTCCGCCAACCGCGAAGCCTTCCTGAAAAACCTCGTCTACGGCTACGATCCCGCCACCAAACGCCTCACCGTTTTCGGCGAGCCCAACATCCCGATGGGACACTTTATCGTCATCTTCGGCGGAGACCAGATCGTCGAAGAGCTGCTCGACCTCGTCCCCCACCCGGCCTTCGCCGCCACCTGGCTCGCCCTCCATGAAAAATGGGCCGCCACGCCAAGATCCGCCGGTTACGCGCCCGCCCGCGCCGCCGCCTACGTCGCCCGCGCCACCCGCGATCCAGCCCGCGTCGCCGCGACCCGTGCTTTGCTGGAAAAACCCCTCGCCCCGGGCGGACGCGCCGCCCGCCTCGCCGCGCCCGAAACCTACACCGGTCCCGACGCCCCGAGCCCTGTTGTCCATGTCCCCGGCGCCAACATGCCCGAGACCGCCCAGTGGGCGCACGAGGTCATCCAGTCCACCGCCCTCCTCCGCGACCTGCCCCGTAATTAACCTTTTCTCCGTTTCCCCAGATCCGGCTTTTTCCATGCGCCTTTCCCGTAGTCCCCGCCTTTTCCTCGTCGCCGCGTTTGTCTCTCTCGCGCCCGCAGCGCTCCACGCCGGCCCCACGCCGGCAGTCAACATGGCCAGCGTGCAAACGCCGCTCTACCTGCCCGACGGCCCCGCCTTCGTCAGCAAAAACTCCCCCCGCTTCAACAACCGCCCGCTCTACGGCCACGAGAACTACTCCATCGTGATGGCGGGCGACCGTCCCTTCCTCCGCCTGGGCACCGGCAAGGACCTCAACGGCGCCTTCATGGTCGCCGTCCTTCGCGGCGGCACCGGCCAATGGCTCCACGAATTTGCCGAGATCGAGTCCCGCTACGTCGGCGGCCGCATGGAGTGGACCGCCAGCGACCCCGCCTTCCCCGGCCTCGTCATCCACTACGCCGCCGCCGCGCTCGCCGAGGGCGCCGGCCTCACCGCCCGCCTCTCCGCCACCGGCGCGAAACCCGGAGACCGCCTCCTCTGGGCCTCCGGCGGCGCCGTCACCGAGACCCAGAGCACGCTCTGGAAATACGACATCACCACCTTCGGCCGCGACGCCATGATGAAGTCGTCTTTCGATCCCGCCTCCGCCGCCGGCAACTCCGTGCGTCTCGACCCTCCGCGCTGGTCCATCTTCCCCGGTCCCACCGAAAAAGAAAAAAGCGAGCGCAAGGACGGACAGGAATGGGGCCCCAAAGACGCCGGCATTCGCGGTCTGTCCGGTGTGTGCGATCTTCCCGCCGAGCTGCGCGTAGTCTCCGCCGATGCCTGGTCCTCGGTCTTGACGCTTCCCTCCTCCTCGCCTTCCCCCACCGCGCCTCTCGTCTGCGCCGTCGCCCCGCTCCCCTCCGACCGCCCCGTCCACTGGCTGCTTCGCGCCGGAGCCAACACCCCCGCCGCCCACCTCTCCCCCGCCGATGCCGCCCCGGCCTTCGCCGCCGCCGTCGCCCGCTCCGAGGCCGTCTCCCGCCAGATCGTGGTCGATACGCCCGACCCCCGTCTCAACGCCGCCGTCGCCGCCTCTGCCGTCGCCTACCGCGCCACTTTCCGGAACTCCATTTTCAACCACTCCGGCATGCGCTGGGGCGTTCCCCTTCTCGGCTGGCGCAGTATCTTCGGCGCCACTTCCTACGGCTGGCACGAGGAGGTCCTCGAACAGGCCCGCGCCTGCATCGCCCGCCAGGTCACCTACGACGATACCCGCACCGAGGCCATTCCCGACCCCGCCAAGAAGCTTGCCAGCCAGTCCACCCAGTCCCGCCTCTTCGGCAAGGGCCGCGTCGCCGCGTATCACCCGAACCACTACGACATGCAGACCCAGTTCTTCGACCAGCTCATCCACGCCTGGCGCTGGACCGGCTCCGACGAACTGGAACAACTCCTCCGCCCCGCCCTCGAACTGCATCTCGAATACATCCAGGAGTGCTTCGACCCCGACCTGGACGGCACCTACGAGAGTTACCTCAACACCTGGCCCACCGACGGCACTTGGTTCAACGGCGGCGGCACCGCCGAGCAATCCGCCTACGCCCATCGCGGCCACGCCGCTGCCCGCGACCTCGCGCGCCGCGCCGGCGACAGCGCCGCAATCGCCCGCCACACCGCCGCCCTCTCCCGCATCGAAAACGGTTTCCAAAAACTCCTCTGGGTCGCCGACAAGGGCCACGTCGGCGCCTACCGCGAGCAGGGCGGCCTCAAACGCCTCCACGAGTCTTCCTGGCTCTACAGCACCTTCTGCGCGATCGACGCCAACCTGCTCTCGCCCGAGCAGGCCCCGTCCGCACTCTACTACACCGAGTGGGCGCTCGAGCGCTTGAAAATGCCTTACGGCGGCGAGCAGGTCTGGCCCTCCAATTGGGTTCCATCCATCTGGTCCGTCCGCCAGATCTGGCCGGGCGACAGCTACCATCTTTCCCTCGCCTATTTCCAGAGCGGTCTCGGCGCCGACGCGTGGAAACTCTTCTCCGGCACTTTCCCCCACTACATGCAATACGGCCCCGTCCCCGGCGACCTCGGCCATCCCGCCGGCGGCACCGATTTCACCGACTGCTCCAGCATGTTCTGCCGCACCGTCGTCGAGGGTCTCTTCGGCTTCGCGCCCGACCGTCCCAACAGCGTGGTTCGCGTCGCCCCGCAGTTCCCCGCCGAGTGGAATCGCGCCTCCATCCGAACGCCCGACTTCGGCCTGCGTTTCACCGGCTCCGTCACCGCCCTGCGCTATGAGCTCACCCTCACCAACCCCGCCCCGGTCGAGTTCGTCGTGCCCGTCAACACCAGCCGCATCGCCCGCGTCACCGTTGATGGTCGCCCCGCCAAGTTCACCGTCCGCCCTGGCATCGGCCGCAGCGAGGTCGTGTTAACCCTGCCCGCCGCCGCCGCGTCCGCCGTCGAGGTTTCCTACGCGCCAGGCGCCCTCGTCGCCGCCGTCGAGCTCTCCGTCGTGCGCGGAGCCTCCGTCGCCCTCGAAACCCCCGGTTCCAAAATCATCGAGTGGCGCGATCCGCAGGCCGTTCTCGCCGCCCCGCGCAACGCCGGCGAGCGCCTCCTCGCCACCGTGGCCTCCCCCGCCGGCCATCGTCTCGTCCAGGTTCTCGTCGAGCGCGACGGTCTCCGCCAGTGGCGTCATTTCAAACTCCACATCACCGACCCCGTCGCCGAGGCCGCGCGCGCCGCCGAGAGTCTCGCCTCCGCGCCTGCTTCCGCCACATGGCATCCAGTTGACCTCGCCTCCGTCCACAACGGCGACCTCCGCACCATCTTCCAGCAGGAATACCTCACGCCTCGCGCCCCCACCGTCTCTATCCGCATCGCCACCGATGGCTACTCCAGCTGGCAGGCCGTGCTCGATCCCAAGAAAAAGGTCCCCGTCATCGAGTTTGACCGCGTGCCAGAACTAACCGGCGCCGACGGCCTTCTGCGCACTACGCAAGGCGCCGCTTTCACTCGCCCCGCCGAGTCGAGCAATGTCGCCTTCGCCTCGCTCTGGGACAACTGGCCCGACGCCGTCACCACGCCCGTGGGCCGCGCTGGCGAGGCCGTCTGGTTCCTCGTCGCCGGCTCCACCAATCCCATGCAGGTCCGCATCGCCAACGCGTCCCTCGTCCTCCGCTACGCCGATGGTGTCGAGGAGGTCGTGGAACTCGTCCCGCCCTTCAACTACTGGTCAATCGCCCCCCAGGCCGGCGTGGACTACGACTACAAGCGCGAGGGCTTCTCCCTCCCCGCCACCCCGCCGCCCCAGGTCCAGCTCGGCAAAAACTGCCGCGCCATGGTCCTCAACCGTCGCCTCCGCCCCGGCGTCGTCCTCGAAAGCGTCACCCTCCGCGCCCTCTCCGAGGAGATCATCGTAGGCCTCCTCGCAGTCTCCGTGCAAAACCCCGCCCCCGCGCCGCGATAAGTTCCGGCTAAGCAAAACCCGCGACCGCCCCACTCCCGGCCGCGGCGAACGAGTCGCCATCACCGCCCTCCAATTCCCGCCCTTCGCCACCGTTTACCATGCATAACCTTTCGAATTCGTTTCCTCGCGCACTCGCGCCTCTGCTGGCTTCCGCCTTGCTCGCCACCACCGCGTCGGCGCAACCCGCGCCCGCCCCCACTCCGGAACAGCGCGCCCAGCGCGGCGCACGCCCGATGCTCTTCGACAACTTGTCGCGGCCTTTGCGCTACACGCCCGACAACGGCGACTTCGTCATCGTCAACGGCGACGAGTTCTTCAACCGCTCGATCTACGGCGGTCCCAGTCCGTTCCGCGTCGATGCCGGCGATCGGCCCGAGTTCACACTCTACCTCCCGGGTCGCGGCGGTAATCTCCGCCTCGGCCTCTCCACCGCCAAAGCCACCCGCTGGCTCCACCGCGCCGACAAGATCGTCGCGCGCTACCGCCCGGGTTCGATGATCTACGAGATCTCCGACGCGAGCTTCGGCCCCGGCACGATCCACATCGTCCTCCTCTCGCCTCGCGTCGCCGAGGGGCTCGTCGCGCGCGTCGAGGCCCGCGGCTTCACCCAGCCCGTGGAGCTGTTCGCCGCGTTCGGCGGGATCAACGGCGTGCGCGGCGGACGCGACGGCGACATCGGCACCGAGCGCGAGCCCGTGCGTGAGTTTTTCCGTCTCAAGCCCGATTTCTGCCTGGAGAATGTATTCACGATCGAGGCCGACACCTTCATCGCGAAGGCGAAAGCCGGCGTGATCGGCGGCATCCTGCCCCCCGGCGCCAAACTGCACCAGGCGCCCGCCGAGTCGTGGGACGACCCCGCCGCCATCCTCCAGCCCGCATCCGCGACGCCGGAGCGTCCGGTGGTCGTCGGCCGCGTAATGATCAAGAACGCCAAACCCGTGTTCATCGCCCTTCAGAATCTCGCCAGCGGCAAGAACGCCGCCGAAGTCCTCGAGATCTATCAAAAGGTCGCCGAGGCCGAAGCGCCAAGCTCCTCGGCCGCCAATGCCGCGCCTTGGCGTCGCGCCGATCTGCCCGCGCTCTTCGCCAGCGAAGAGGCGGAGCGCAAGGCCGTCGCCGAACGCGTCGTCGTCAAGACACCCGACCCTTTCATCAACGCCGCCGTCGGCGCGCTCAACATCGCCGCCGACGCCGTCTGGGATCCCCGCCAGTCCGGTTTCGTGCACGGCGGCGTCGCCTGGCGCGTGCGACTTCTCGGATGGCGGGTCGGCTACGCCGGCGACACCCTCGGCTGGCACGACCGCACCCGCACTCACTTCGACTCCTACGCGGCGAGGCAGGACACCTCGCCGATCCCGCAGAAGTTTCCGCCGATCAATGCCGATGACAACCTCGCCCGCCACGAGGACGCGCTCCACTCCAACGGCGACATGACGCGCTCCCACTACGACATGAACATGGTGGGCGTGGACACCTTCTTCCGCCACTTGCTGTGGACCGGCGACCTCGACTACGCCCGCCGCCAGTGGCCCGTGATCGAGCGCCATCTCGCATGGGAGCGCCGTTTGTTCCGCCGCGAGTTAGGTACAGAAAAACTCCCGCTCTACGAGGCCTATGCGTGCATCTGGGCCAGCGACGATCTCGCCTACAACGGCGGCGGCGCCACGCACTCCACCGCCTACAATCTCTACCACAACCGCATGGCCGCGCGCATCGCCAAACGCCTCGGCCTCGACGCCAGCCTCTACGAGCGCGAAGCCGATCTTATCGCGCGCGGCATGCGTCAACAGCTCTGGCTTCCGGACCGAGGCTGGTTCGCCGAGTGGAAGGACCTCATCGGCGATCAAATCGTGCATCCGCAGGCCGCCGCGTGGACATTCTACCACACCGTCGACTCTGAGGTGCCGACTCCCGTGCAAGCCTGGCAGATGACCCGCCAGGTGGAGAACGAACTCCCGCGCTTCGACATCGCCGGCCCCGGCGTGCCCGAGGGTAACTATACCATCGCGACGACGAACTGGATGCCGTTCACCTGGTCGTTGAACAACGTTGTCTTTGGCGAGTCGGTCCACACCGCCCTCGGGCTTTGGCAGGCCAATCGCACCGAGACCGCCTTTCCGCTGCTCAAGGGCGCTATCCTCGACAGCATGTATCTCGGTATCTGCCCCGGAAACGTCGGCATGGCCACTTGGTTCGACGTCAACCGCCGCGAGAGCCAGCGCGACTTCGCTGACGGCGTCGGCATCTTTGCGCGAAGCGTTTTCGAGGGTCTCTTCGGCATCACGCCCGATCTGATCGACGGCGAGATCAAGGTGCGCCCGGGCTTTCCCGCCGCATGGAACGACGCCAGCTTGCATCACCCCGCTTTCGACTTCGCCTTTAAACGCGAGCGCGAGGTCGAGCGTTTCAAGCTCACGTCACGCTTCGACAAACCTGTCGCCCTTCGCCTGCAGGTGAGCGCGCTCCGCGACACCATCGCGAGCGTCAAGGTCAACGGCCGGCCGGCCACCTGGCGC
>JAIYBI010000028.1 GCA_027488595.1 Opitutaceae bacterium
ACCGCCGCCGAACCCGCCCCCACCGTCCTCGCTCCGTTCGTCATCACCGCCACCCGCGCCCCGCAAGCCCCTGCCACCCTTCCCCTCGCCACCGACGTCTTCACCGCCGACAGCCTCCGCTCCTCTCCCACCCTCACCCTCGACGATACCCTCCGCCGCTCGGCCGCCTTCTCCCTTTTCCGCCGCACCGGTTCCCTCACCGCCAACCCCACCGCACAGGGCGTCTCCCTCCGCGGCCTCGGCCCCAGCGGCGCCAGCCGCTCCCTTGTCCTCCTCGACGGCGTCCCCCTCAACGACCCCTTCGGCGGCTGGGTCGCGTGGACAAAGATTCCCGTCTCCGCCCTCGACCGCGTCGAGCTCGTGCGCGGCGGCGGCTCCTCCACTTGGGGCAACGCCTCCCTCGGCGGCACCATCCAACTCCTCTCCCGCCCACTCCTGCCGCCCGCTCCCACCTCTCCACCCGTCCTCAACACCACCGCCACAATCGGCGACTTCAACACCCGCGCCCTCGGCGTCTCCGCCACCGCCACCTCCCGCTCCGGCCGCGACGCTCTCGCCCTGGACGCCGCCGCCTTTGCCACCGACGGCCCCGGTCTCCTTCAAAACCCCGGCCCCATTGATCGTTCCGCCGACTCCGCCCATCAACGCGCCCGACTCGCCTGGGGCCGCCGTATCGGCGATCACACTACACTCACCGCCACCGCCCGCGTCTGGCACGAGGAACGCGGCAACGGCACGCCCTACCAACGCAACACCTCCCGCGAGGCCTTCCTTTCTTCCACCCTCGCCGTCACCCCGCCTTCCGGCCCCGCTTTCTCCGCCACCGTTTACGCCCAGGACCAGACCTTCGCCTCCACCTTCAGCTCCGTAAACCCCGCCCGCACCGCCGAGACTCCCGCCAACGACCAATACGACGTCCCTGCCACCGCCCTTGGCGCCTACGCCCATGCCACCTGGGGCGACCCCGCCGCCCCCGCTTCGCCCGTTACCACGGTTGGCACCGATTTCCGCTTCATCGAGGGTGAGACCCGCGAACACTTCTTCTACTCGGTCCCCCTCGCCGCCTACACCCGCGAGCGCCGCGCTGGCGGCCGCCAGACCTTCGCCGGCCTCTTCGCCTCCCACGCCCGCCCGCTCACCGAGCGTCTCACCCTCACCGCCGCCGCTCGCCTCGACGCCTCCGCCGACACCGACGGCTTCCGCCGCGAAAACACCCTCGCTCCCGGTCCCCTCCTGCGCGACGACCACTACTCCGCCCGCCGCGACCTCGCCTTCTCGCCCACCCTCGGTCTCGTCCACAAGACCACCTCGCTGCTCCGCACCCGCGCCTCGGTTTATCAAGCATTCCGCACGCCCACTCTCAACGAATCCTACCGCCCCTTCCGTATCGGCACCGTCACTACCGAGGCCAACCCCGCCCTCCGCCCGGAAACACTCCTCGGCGTTGAAATCGGCCTCGACCTCGCACCCGCCTCCGCCCGCGCTGGCCTGCGCGCCACCGCCTTCGCCAACGAGCTCACCGACGCCGTCGCCAACGTCAGTCTCTCGCCCACCCTGCGCGAACGCCGCAACCTCGACACCGTCCGCGTGCGCGGCCTCGAGCTCGGCGGCTTCTGGCAGGTCTCGTCCGCTCCCTCCCTCCGTCTCGAGGCCGATTACCTCTTCTCCGACGCGCGCGTGATCTCCGGCGGCCCCGCCGCCCCCGCCCTCGACGGCCGCCGCCTCGCGCAAGTGCCGCGCCACACCCTCACCGCCGGTGCGACCTGGCAGGCGACCCGCACGCTCGACCTCGACCTCCGCGCCCGCTGGACCTCCGCCCAATACGAGGACGATTTGAACACCCTCTCCCTCGCTCCCGCCACCCGCTTCGACGCCGCCCTCCGCTACGCCTTCGCCAAGCGCTGGCGCCTGACCCTCGCGGTCGAAAACCTCCTCGACACCGAAACCGAGACCGCCCGCACCAGCGCCGGCCTCGTCAGCCTCGCCCCGCCCCGCTGGTCCCGCGCCGAGCTCACCTACACGTGGTGATGCTTCATCCCGTTCGCCGACCCATAAATTCGGCCGCAACAAAACGATAACCACGCAGGCCATAACGCCTGTTGCACCTTCGACGGGAGTTTTGCTCAACTCGATCACGCACAGGAGCGCGAACTCGATCCGCCAAACTTCGTCATGACCTCTTTGCCTTCCCGCTTAGCCGTTCTTCTCGTCTATCGCCGGCACGCCAGCACCTTCGTGTATTACCCCGCGATGCTGGCCGGCGCCGGTCTGGCGGTGGATATCCTTACAGTCGGCAACCACCCGGCGAGGCACTCCCGCCACGTGCGCACACGCTTCACCGCGCCCGACAACGACGCCGCCTTTCAATCCGCGATTGCGGAGCGCATGGACCCGGAGGCCTACGACACCGTGCTTTTCATTGACGAGGCCGCCCGCCGCCTCGCTTACGCTCTACCGGCGGATGCGCGCCGCGATGCGCTCTTGCCCATGCCCCGCGCCAACCCGCTCGCTTCTGCGGTGGACGACAAGCTCCGCTTCCACGTTTGGTGTGAATACCACGGCCTGCCCGTTGCCCGCACGCAGTTTTGCGCCGACGTTGGAACCGCCGCCCGGCTCGCCGCCGAATTCGGGTATCCCGTCGTGCTGAAGGGTGCGAGCGGCGCCGGCGGCAAGGCAGTGCGAATCTGCCCGGACGAGACGAGCCTCGGCGACGCCTTTGCCTCCCTCACCCGGGCCGGTGATGTGATTATTCAGGAATACATCCACGGACAGGTCGGCTCCGTCACTTTCGTCGCCCGCCACGGCCGAGTGGCGGCCTGGAGCGCCCAGGCAAAACTGATTTCCCTCGCGCGCGGCCTCGGTCCGTTGGCGCTCTGCGGCCCCCGCACCGATGCCGAATTGGGTAGCCTTGCAGTGCGCGCCGCCGCCGCCGGCGAGGTGAGCGGCATCACGGGCTTTGACTGGATGGAGGCCGCGCCAGGCCGCTTCGTCCTCATAGACCCCCACTTCGGACGCTGCACCCCGCCCGCTGTGGTCGCGCGTTTTTCCGGGGTGGACTACGGGGAAGGCCTGCGTCGCTTGCTCGAAAACGGGACGCCCCAGCTCCAAGCTCCCACCGCCACCGCCGTCGCCGCCCGAATCGCC
>JAIYBI010000353.1 GCA_027488595.1 Opitutaceae bacterium
CAAGGCGGCGACCTCGTGGACGATGGCGGTCTGGAGATCGAGCTCCTTCTTGAAGCCGACCAGCGGGATCATGATCTCGGGCTTGGCCTTGAAACCCTTCTTGGTCGCGTCAGCAGCGGCCTCGAGGACGGCGCGGGCCTGCATGCGGGTGATCTCGGGGAACTTGATGCCGAGACGGCAGCCACGGAAGCCGAGCATGGGGTTGAACTCATGCAGCTCGTGCACGCGGGCCATGATCTTCTCGACGGTGACGCCGATCTTCCGGGCGAGGTCCATCTGCTGCTCCTTGGAGTGGGGGAGGAACTCGTGGAGGGGCGGGTCGAGGAAACGAATCGTCGCGGGATAGCCTTTGAGGGCTTTGAATATTCCGAAGAAGTCTTCGCGCTGGTAGGGGAGGAGCTTGGCGAGGGCGGCCTCGCGATCCTTGAGGGAATCGGCCAGGATCATCTCGCGCATGGCGTCGATGCGATCGCCCTCGAAGAACATGTGCTCGGTGCGGACGAGACCGATACCGACGGCGCCAAAGGCCATGGCCTCGGCGGCCTGCTTGGGCGTGTCGGCGTTGGTGCGGACGCTCATCTTGGTGGACTGCTCGCACCACTTCATGAGCTGCACGTAGTTCTTATACTTCTCGGTCTTCTGGGCGACCTTGTCGTCGGAGAGGAGGCCGGAGATGATCTCGGAAGGAGCGGTCTTGATCTGGCCGGCGTAAACGAGACCGGAGGTGCCGTCGATGGAGAGGAAGTCGCCTTCCTTGAAGACCTGACCATCAATGGTGGCGGTCTTCGCATCGTAATCAATGGTGACGCCGGCGGCGCCGCAGACGCAGACCTTGCCCATCTGGCGGGCGACGAGGGCGGCGTGGGAGGAGACACCGCCGCGGGCGGTGAGGATGCCCTCGGCGGCGATCATGCCGCGAAGGTCCTCGGGCGAGGTCTCGACGCGGACGAGGAGGACTTTTTCGCCCTTCTCGGCGGCCTGCACGGAGCGGTCGGCGTTGAAGTAGATCTTGCCGGTGGCGGCGCCGGGGCCGGCGGGGAGGCCGGTGGCGATGACCTTGGCCTTCTTGACCTCGGAGAGATCGAAGATGGGGGCGAGGAGCTGCTCGAGCTGGTCGGCCGGGTTGCGGAGAACGGCGGTCTCCCAGTCGATGAGCTTCTCTTTGACCATGTCGGCGGCGAACTTCAGGCCGGCGGCGGCGGTGCGCTTGCCGTTGCGGGTCTGGAGCATGAACAGCTTGCCTTCCTGGATGGTGAACTCGACGTCCTGCACGTCCTTGAAGTGCTTTTCGAGGGTGGCGCGAACCTTGAGGAGTTCGGCGTAGGACTTGGGCATGACGTCCTTGAGCTTGAGCACGGGCTCGGGAGTGCGGACGCCGGCGACGACGTCCTCGCCCTGGGCGTTGACGAGGAACTCGCCGTAGAATTCGTTGGTGCCGTTGGCGGGGTTGCGCGTGAAGGCGACGCCGGATCCGGAGGTGTCACCGGTGTTGCCGAAGACCATGGCCTGCACGTTGACGGCGGTGCCCCATTCGGTGGGGATGTTATACTTGCGGCGATAGACGCAGGCGCGGTCGTTCATCCAGGAGGAGAACACGGCGCCGGCGGCGCCACGGAGCTGGTCCCAGGCGCTGTTGGGGAAAGCTTTTCCGGTGCGGGCCTTGACGAGGGCTTTGAAGCGCTTGATGAGCTCTTGCTGGTCGGCGGCGGTGAGCTCGGAGTCCACGATGTCACGATGGTAGGTCTCGTGCTTGAAGGTGTGGATGGTGTGCTCGAAAGGATCGTGGTCCTCGCCTTCGCGCTTCTGGACGCCCATGACGACGTCGCCATACATTTGGATGAAGCGGCGGTAGCAGTCGTAGGCGAAGCGGGCGTTGCCGGTGGCCTTCTCGAGGGCGACGACGGTCTCGTCGTTGAGGCCGAGGTTGAGGATGGTGTCCATCATGCCGGGCATGGAGTCGCGGGCGCCGGAGCGCACGGCCACGAGGAGGGGCATGCCGGTCTTGGCGCCGAAGGTGGTGCCCATGATCTTCTCCATGTTCTTCACGCCGGCTTCCATCTCGGCCTGGAGGGAGACCGGGTAGGTCTTCTTGTTTGCGTAGTAGTAGGTGCAGACCTCGGTGGTGATGGTGAAGCCGGGAGGAACCGGGAGACCGATGCGGGTCATCTCGGCGAGGTTGGCGCCTTTGCCTCCGAGGAGGGCTTTCATGGAGCCGTCGCCGTCAGCTTTGGCGTTGCCCCACGTGTAAACGTATTTGGGGCTCTTGCCGGACTTCTCGGCGGCGGGAGCGGATTTCGTAGGGGCCGCGGACTTGGCGGCGGGTTTCTTGGTAGTGGCTTTGGCCATGGTGTTGTGTGGGTCTAGGGAAGGAGTTTTCCGCCCGTGGGAGGGCGCGTAAAAAGGAGACTAGAGAGGCGTGGCGGGCGGGGTGTCAACGATGCACCGGTGACGCGGGCGTGTTTGCGACCTGCGCTGAAAATGGCGGCCCGGATTTCTGGGGGCTTGCGGCGGGGTGCGAGGGTGGGGC
>JAIYBI010000416.1 GCA_027488595.1 Opitutaceae bacterium
CGCCGAATCGACCGGCCATTGCACGATCAACTCAATCACCACTTCCGCGAGCAGCATCAACAACTGGTCCATGGCTCAGCGCGCCTCCGTCCACTCCTGCGCCGCATATTGCTCCGTCAGCGCCTCGTGTTCGCCTTCACGGAATTCCGGCCAAGGCGTTTCATCTGCCTCGGCCCCGAGCACCTTAGCCAGCTCCGCCACAAACACCTCGCGCAACTCATCCCAGTCCCGCACCCCCGCCGCCGCCGGACGCCAGACCGAGCCTTGGAACAACAAGCCTTCCTTCGTCCGCTTTTGCGCCGCGCCCGCGATCTTTGCGCCCGTCGCCACGTCCACCACGTCGTAAAGTTCCGCCCTCGAAAAACACACCGTCGGTCCCTTCGCCGCCGCGCAGCCCGCCAGCTCCCCGTCCTCGCCTTTCGTCTCCGCCGCCGGCTCGCAATGCTCCTTCAACGCCGCCGCCTGCCCGCTGGCCGCGAGTGCCGTTCGCAGCGCCTGGTGCACCGCGCGATAACTCTCCACCGCACGCGCTTTTTCCAACTCATGTCCGCGCGGGATCACCAGCGCGTAGGTCCAGTCCTCGCGATGGTCCACCACGCCGCCGCCCGTCGGCCGCCGCACCAAGTCCGAAGCCTCCGCGTCGGCCGGAATCTGCGCCCGCACCCAGGCGATCTTTTGACTGTATCCAAAACTGAACGACGGCCGGTGCCAGCCGTAGAAGCGGATCCGCGCCCGTCCCGCCTGCTCCGCCGGATAGCGACGCAGCAGCAAAAAATCCGCCGCCATATTCGCCGCCGCCGAGTCCGAACGCACCGGTAACACTTCCAATTTCGTGCTCATTTCGACCGTTCGGCGATTCGCGAACTACGCTTTGAAAAACCACTCCCGGCACGGCGGCGGCACCACCAGTTGGTCGAGCTGCGCATCAAAGGTCTCGATGGCCGTTTTCATGATTCCCGCCAGCGGCTTCAGCTCCAGCGAAAGGTCGGCCGGCCTTCGCGCCGCCGCCTGCGGGTCGTCCGCCCGGCCGATCTCGATGATCGGTGCCGTCGTCTCGCTGAGTTTGAAGTGCGCACGTATCCGCCGCGCCAGCTCCACCCGGGACAAGGCTTCCGCGCCCGCCCAGTGAAACACGCCGCGCTGCTCGGGTCGTTCGCAAAGCTCCACCATCGCCTCGGCCAGATTGCCCGCCGTGCAGGGTTGGCGGATCTCGTCGCGATACAACTTTGGCGTGCGTCCCGCCGCCCAGTCCGCGAACAAACGCTCGTGCAAACTGCGCGTCCCGCCGAGACTGTTCCCGGTCAACAGGGGCGCACGCAGCGTCACCGCAAACGCCGCCGCCGCCGCGTGAACGCGGCGCTCGCTCTCGACCTTTTGCCGGCCGTAAAGATTCACCGGCTTCACCGGCGCGTTCACCGCGTAAGGCGCGCAGGTCCCGTCGAAAACCTGCTCTGACGACAGATGCACCAGCCGCGCGCTCAGGTGGTGCGCCAACCGAGCTAGAGTCTCGGGGAGCGCCACGTTGAGCGCTTGTGCCCGTGCCGGATCCGCATCGCACGCCGCCGGCTCCGCCACTGCCGCGCAGTTCACAATCGCGTCTGGGAAAATCTCCAGCGCGATCATCGTCACCGCGTCCGGCGTCGTGAGGTCCGCCGTGCGCCGCTCGGCGAGGCCGGGGATTTTCAACTCCGAGCGCCCTACCAGCCCGACCACGGTGTGCCCGCGCCGGTGGGCCGCCTCGGCGAAGGCCGCGCCGACTAATCCCGATGCGCCAGTCAGCAGTATTTTCATGGGGTTTTGAGATTTGTCGCCGCCGGCACCGGAGCCGTCTGCGAAACCAAGAGCTCCGGCGCCACCTGCCAGCGCACCCGCCAGCGCGGACGCCCGGTTTTTTTGTGTTCGCCGCGCGTCGGCTCCAGCGTGAGCAACGCGCTCTTCTTCAGCTCAAACAACACCGGCGCTGCTTTTCCGCGCACCAGCAGGGAGGCCAGCGCGCTCAAGTGCGGCTCATGCCCCACCAGCGCCAGTTCAAAGCTTGGCGGGAACTCCGCCAGCCGCTCCGCCATGATTTCCACGTCGTCCTCCGGCAACAGCCCCGGCGTCTCCACCATCACCACGTCGAGCCCGAGATGAGCGACAATCATCTCCGCCGTCTGGGCCGAGCGAACCAGCGGACTGTGCCACACCTGCGCGGGGTTGAAACATCCGCCCGGTTTTAAGAAACGCCCGAGCCGCGCCAGCTCACCCAGCCCGCGCGTGCTCAGCGGGCGCTTCGGGTTCTCGGTTTCATCAACCGCGTGCGCGTGTCGCAGCAAATGAAGCAGCATGGCGGCGATTACTACGGCGGGTTGCGTTGCACTCAGGGCGCCAGGCGCTCGACGATCCAGTCGCCCGACGCCTCGCGCCGGTAGCGCAGACGGTCATGCAAACGGCTGCGGCGGCCCTGCCAGAATTCCACCGTCTCCGGCGTCACGCGATAGCCGCCCCAAAATGGCGGCACCGGAACTTCCGCGCCCGCGTGTTTCTTTTCCAACGCCTTCATCGCCTCTTCGAGAACCGGGCGCCCGGTCAGGATACTGCTTTGCTGGCCCACCCACGCGCCGAGCTGGCTGGCCCGCGGGCGGGAATGAAAATACGCCTCGGTCTCCTCGCGCGGCACCTTCGCCACCGCGCCCTCCACGATCACCTGCCGCTCCAGTGCGATCCAGGGAAACACCAGGCTCGCCCGCGCGTTTCCCGCCAGGGCGCGGCCTTTGCGGCTCTCGTAGTTGGAAAAGAATACAAAGCCGCGTCCGTCCAGACCCTTGAGCAACACCGTGCGCGCCGAGGGCCGTCCGTCCGCGTCGGCCGTGGCGAGGATCATCGCGTTGGGCTCGGGGATCTTGGCCCCCTCCGCCTCGCGGAACCATTGGTCAAACTGGCGGAAGGGGTCGCGCGCCAGATCCTTTTCGAGGAGCCCGGCGAGGCTGTAATCTTTGCGAAGGTCGGCCAGCGATGACATGCCCGCAACGAAACCGCCCCGCCGCTCGCTGTCAAAGGGCAAGCCCCGTTGCCGTCGTAACTTCCCGCACTGGGGGGGCCGTAGCGCTACGCCATGCCGCTTTCGTGTTCGCGCGGGGACGTCGGCACGGCCCACGCTACGGGCAAAACATGGACGTCGCCGAACACTTATACCCGCTGCTCTTCCTCGTGGGACTCTGCGCCGGGCTGGTGGATGCCGTGGCGGGTGGAGGCGGCATTATCTCACTGCCTGTCCTGTTGAATCTCGGCATGCCCGCGCCTCTCGCTCTGGGAACCAATAAGTTTCAATCGAGCTTCGGCGCGGTCATGGCTGTCTCCCGCTACGCCCGCCACGGTCTGCTCGAACGCCGCTCCTGCCGCACCGGGATTCTGGCGACGCTGGCCGGCGCCCTCGGCGGTGCCGCTGTCGTGCAGTGCGTGGACCCGCATTTCCTCGAAACGGCGATTCCCTGGCTGCTCGGCGCCATCGTGATCTACACCGTCGCCCGTCCTCAACTCGGCGAACACGATCATCCGCCGCGTTTCGCGTCGGGCGTTTTCTTCATCTCCTTCGGTCTCGGCCTGGGCTTCTACGACGGCTTTTTCGGCCCCGGCACCGGCTCCTTTTGGACAATCGCTCTCATCGGTCTCCAAGGTTACAATTTCCTCAAAGCCACCGCCTACACCAAGGTGATGAACGCCACCAGCAACCTCGCCGCCCTCGCCTTTTTCGCCGCCGCCGGCCAGGTCCACCTCGTCTCCGGCCTCGTCATGGGCGCCGGTCAGCTCGTCGGCGCGCGCCTCGGCGTCGCCCTCGCGGTCAAACGCGGCGCCCGCTTCGTCCGCCCCGTCTTCCTGACCATGGTCGCGCTCGTCATGCTTCGTCTGCTTTACGTGCGCTTTGCCCGCTGAAAATCGCGCCTGCAGGTGGGCAGCCAGAGTTAACGGGTAAGTTACCTTGACCGGGATTCAGCCGCCTTTTCTCCGCGCCTCCGACTGCACTTCCTTGCCTCCACTCGCACTTGCTTGCCAGTTTCCGCCCATGACGCCCGCCGCCTATATCAACGCCCACGAGGCTGATCTCCTCTCTTTGCTCCGCCGCCTCGTCCAGTTGCCCACCGTCAATCCCCCCGGCAACCACTACGACGCCATCACCCGCCTGCTCGCCGCCGAGCTCACCGCCGCCGGCCTCAAATCCCGCCGCCTCGCCGTCCCGACCGCCACCTTGCGCAAATACCTCGCCCGCGATCAGTGGCACCTCCCGCGCTGGAACGTCCTTGGCACCCTCGATCCCGCGCCCGTCGCAAAATCCGCGTCCAAGCCCGCCTCCCGGTTAAAAACCCTTCACTTCAACGCCCACTACGACGTCGTCCCCGTCTCCGGCACCTGGACCCACGGCGACCCGTTCTCCGGCAAGGTCGCCGACGGCTGGATCTACGGGCGCGGCACCGCCGACATGAAGGGCTCCATCGCCAGCCTCCTTCTCGCCCTTCGCTCCCTGCGCGCCACGAACACGCCCCCGCGCCTGCGCGTTGAGGTCTCTTTCACCGCCGACGAAGAAACCGACTCCGCCCTCGGCGCCGGCTGGCTGGTTAAACACGCGCCCATCCGCCCCGACTACGCCCTCGTGCTCGAAGGCGGCGAGGGCCGCCGTATCGGCTGCGGCCACAACGGCGTTGTCTGGCTGGAGGTCGTCGTCTACGGCCGCGCCGCCCACGGCAGCACCCCCCACCTCGGCATCAACGCCCTCGAACACGCCTCGCGCCTCGTCCTCGCCCTTCGCGAGCACGCCGACTCTCTGCGCGACCGCGTGTTCACCGCCCCCAACGGCGAAGAACGCCGCCCCACGCTCAACATCGGCGGCGTCTTCTCCAGCGGCGAGGGCGGCAAGATCAACACCGTGCCCGCCCTCGCCCGTTTCAGCATTGATCGCCGCGTCACCCCCACCGAGACGGTCGTCGCCGCCGAGCGCGAGTTGCGCGCCTTCCTCGCCGCCGCCGTAAAAAACCTCCCCGGCCCGCGCCCGCGCGTCGAGGTTTTGAAAATCTCCGAAAACCACCCGTGTTTCTCGCCGCCGAACCACGCCTTCGCCACCGCCCTCGCCGCCGGCGTATCCCGCGAGCGCCGTTGCCGCGCCGAGTTCGGCACTTCGCAGGGTTTTAACGACACTCACTTTTTCGCCCAGGAGCTCGGCATCCCCACCCTCGGCTACGGCCCCGGCGGCGACAACTGCCACGCCGTGGACGAGCGCGCCTCCGTCCGCGAGCTCCTCGCCAGCGCCCGCATCTACGCCGGCCTCCTCACCGGCGGCATCGGCACCAACGCCTAGCACCACGCCGACCACCCCTAGCACGTCTCCGCCCGCGGGTTCTTTGCCCGCTTGCCCGCACCGCGCTCGCCGCTTTGTCCTCTTTTCCTTCAACCCATCTTATCCCCCGTCTCACCCGCCATGAAGATCAACACCTCCCTCACCCCCGCCAAGCTCCAGCCCAAGCTCAACCGCCTCTTCGAGCTCTCCGGTCAAAAAATCGACCTCATCAACAAGTCCTGGAACCCCGCCGACGGCACCCCCGTTTTCACCATCAAGGGCAAATACACGTCGCGCGGCTGGACCGAGTGGACCCAGGGCTTCCAGTTCGGCATGGCCTTCCTCCAATACGACGCCACCGGCGAGGAGCGCTTCCTGAAACTCGGCCGCGAGAAGACCCTCAAATACATGGCCTCGCACGTAAGCCACGTCGGCGTGCACGACCACGGCTTCAACAACGTCTCCACCTACGGCAACCTCCGCCGCCTCATCCTCGAGGGTCGCGCCGCCGGCACGTCGGACGAAATCAACTACACCGAGATGGCCCTCAAGGTCTCCGGCGCCGTCCAGGCCGCCCGCTACGTGCCCACCAACGCCACCGCCCCCTGGTCGCCCCTCGCCGGCGGCCCCGGCGTCGCCCCCGCCGGCTACGTTTACTCCTTCAACGGCCCGCAATCCCTCTTCGCCGACACCATCCGCTCCATGCGCTCGCTCGTCGTCGCGCATCAGCTCGGCCACGTGCTCATGGGCGAGGGCGACAAGCCCATCAACCTCCTCCATCGCGCCATCACCCACGCCGCCACCACCGCGCGCTTCAATGTGTTCTTCGGCCAGGGTCGCGATTCCTACGACGTCCGCGGCCGCGTCGCCCACGAGTCCGTCTTCAATCGCAACGACGGCCAGTTCCGCTGCCCTTCCTCGCAACAGGGCTACTCGCCCTTCACCACCTGGACGCGCGGCGCCGCCTGGATCATCGCCGGCTTCGCCGAGCAGCTCGAATACATTGATACCGTCAAAGGCTCCGATCTCGACGCCGTCGGCGGCCGCCGCGCCGTGACCGATCTCTTCCTCGAGACCGCCCGCGCCACCAGCGATTACTACATTGACGGCTACTCCGCCCTCGACGGCGTGCCCTACTGGGACAGCGCCGCCCTCAACACCCACAAGCAGGGCGATTTCACCAAGTCCGCCGCCGACCCCTTCAACGCCCACGAGCCCGTGGACAGCTCCGCCGCCGCCATCGCCGCGCAAGGCTTCATCCGCCTCGGCCTCTACCTCCAGGCCAAGGGCGACAAAAAAGCCGGCGCACGCTACCTCCAGGCCGGTCTTACCGTGGCGGATACGCTCTTCACCGACACCTACCTCGGCACCGACCCGAAGCACCAGGGCCTGCTCCTGCACAGCGTCTATCACCGTCCGAATGGCTGGGACCACATCGCCAAGGGCCAGAAGGTCCCCAACGGCGAAGCCTGCATGTGGGGCGACTACCACGCGATGGAGCTCGCCCTCCTCATCCAGCGCCTCGCCGCCGGCAAATACCTCACGTTCTTCTAAAGGTTACGTCGTCCTTCGCCTTTTTTCCGGTATCCAAAAGTGCAACGTCGCTTGCCGGAAGAAGCGGCTTGCCGTGCAGACCTGACTTGCGCGGCAGGCGGACCGGAAAGGGCGCATCCCCTGAATTCTGGAGTCCAAACCGGCCGACTTACCCTTCTTGAAATCCGTGGCGAAGATTGACCTGAAAAAAGAGCTGAAGTCGCTCTACCACGTTTCCGCCTCGCAGGTCGTGGAAGTGCAGATTCCTCTGCTCCGTTACCTGATGGTGGACGGCAAGGGCGATCCGAACACCTCAACGGACTACGCCCGGGCCATCGAGGCCTTGTTCACGGTTTCCTACGCCGCCAAGTTCGCCCTCAAGAAAAGCCCCGCTGCCACCGACTATGCTGTGATGCCGCTTGAAGGACTCTGGTGGGCGGACGACATGTCCGCCTTCACTGCCGGCGACAAAACCAACTGGCGATGGACGATGATGATTCTCCAACCCTCTTTCGTCAGCCCGGACCTCATTGCCGCCACCATCGCCGAGGTCGGCAAAAAGAAGAAGCTGCCAGCCCTCGAAAAACTCCGCCTCGAAGAATTCGCCGAGGGGCGCTGCGCCCAGATCCTGCATATCGGCCCCTTTTCTGAGGAAGGGCCCACCATCGCAAAACTCCACGACTTCATCGCCGCCCGGGGCAGCCTCGCCGGAAAACACCACGAAATCTACCTGAGCGACATCCGCCGCGCCGCCCCTGCAAAGTGGAAAACCATCCTGCGCCAACCCATGCCGTGAGGCCCCAAAATGCGGCCGTGCGTTACACAGATACATTTCCCGGCGAGGACGGCAAAACAACCCCGCTCCACCGCCGCAATGCCTCCTTCCCCGCACCCGCGAAAAAAAATTCAACTTTCGCTGAAACATTTCCCCGCCCCGCGCGTTTGATGAGGCGTAACCCAAATTACACCACATCATGAACACCACATCCTCCCGCCGCTCCGTCTCGTCCCTCCTCGCGCTGCTTGCGCTTGCCGTTCTCTCCCTCGCCGTCGTCCCCGAGGCCTCCGCCGCCCGTGAGCGCGCCCGCTCCGCCAAGGGCGATCGCGGCGGCTCCGCCGAGTCCCGCGCCAAACGTGATCGCGGCAACGTCGAGCGCGACACCACCTGGACCAACCCCGCCGGCGGCACCGGCCAGCACAGCTACGACCGCACCTGGGACCCCTCCACTGGCACGGGCACCGTCGCCGCCTCCACCACCCGCGCAAATGGCGCCACCTCCAGCCGCGAGGGCACCCTTACCAAGACCGCCCCCGGCTCCGGCACTTCCGCAGGCACCTTCACCCGCGCCAACGGCACCACCGGCACCTATGAGGGCACCACCACCAAGACCGACACCGGCCGCGAAACCACCCGCTCCGCCACCACCTCCGATGGCAAGACCGCCTCCTCCGCCATCACCACCAACAAAACCGACACCGGCGCGAGCCGCACCGCCGTCCGGACCGGCCCGAATGGCGGCACCTCCACCGCCCAGACCGACGTGACCAAAACCGACACCGGCTACACCGCCGAACGCACCGTCACCAAGACCCCGCCTCCCGCCAAATAATCCCGGGCAACACCCTCGCCCCCGCCCGCGTTCTTTGACCAACTCCCTCCAACGCGCCACCTCGCATGGAGGATTCATCATCCGCAACACCGCCGCCCCCCGCCGACTCCACCGCCGGCGACGAGCCCTCCGATCAGGCGCTCGTCGCCGCCGCGCAGTCCGGCCAGGGCATCGCCCTCGACCGCCTCCTGCGCCGCCACCACCCCGAGCTCGCCCGCCTGCTCTGGCGCTTCGCCCGCAACTCCGCCGATCTCGACGACCTCGTGCAGGAGACTTTCCTCCGCGTGCTCCGGGCCCTCCCGCGTTGGCGGCCCGACCAACCCTTCCTCCACTGGCTCCGCCGCATCGCCGTCAATGTAGGGCGCGACCACTACAGACGCGACGCCACCCGCCGCCGCTGGACCACCGAGCCCCTCCGCCCCGCCGACGACAACACGGACGCGGCCAACGTCCCCGCCCTCGAAGCCGCCGACCCCGCACCCGACCCCGCCGCCCGCGCCGCCGCCGCCGAAATCAAAGCCGCCCTCGATCTGCTCCCGCCCGACGACCGCACGCTCCTCACCCTCCACCACCTCGAAGGCTGGGACTTCGCCACCATCGGCCGCCACCTCGGCTGGCCCTCCGCCCTCACCCGCCTCCGCGCCTTCCGCGCCCGCCGCCGTCTGCGCGACTTGATCGAAAACCCATCTTCCCAATGAAAACCCAGCCACCCGCCACTCCCTCGGCTCCCTTCGAGCCCGCCACCCTTGCCGTCGCGCGCCACGATACCCCGCCGCTCCGCGATCCCGGCCCGCAGCTTCTCGCCGCCGGCCAGGCCTACGCCGCCGAGCTCGCCGCCGCCACTCCGCGCTGGACCGACGACTTCGCCGCCCTTTTCGGCAGCACTCGCGCTCTCGCCGTCTGCGCCGTTTTCACCCTTGGCCTCGGCACCTTCACCGCCCGCCAGGCCGCCACCGAACTCGGCGACCTCGCCGCGTTCCTCGAATTGACCGCTCCACTCTGGGAGACCGCCTCATGAACACCACAAACACCCCGCGCTGGAAAATCTGGGCCGCCGCCGCCGCGCTCTTCCTCTCCGGCCTCGCCGTCGGCTCCGTTATCACCGTCGCCGTTGCCGGTCGTATCATTCGCAAGAACCTCGAAACCGCCGCCAGCGGCCAAGGCAACCTTATCGAGCGCGGCGCCGACCGTATCCACGCCCGCCTTGTCAAAGACCTCGAACTCGACGCCACCCAATCCACCGCCGTCCGCCAGAGTCTCGACGCCACCACGACCAAACTCAAAGCCGTTCGCGAGCAGACCCGCGACGAGATTCGCCAGATCGCCCGCTCAGGCTTTGTGGACATTTATCGCCAACTCACCCCCGCCCAGCGTGACGAGTTTCGCCGCGGCGCCCGCGCCCGCCTGGAACGTTTCGGCTTCGGCACCGATACCGAGGCCCTCACCGCCGAGCCCGCGAAACAGTAAGCGCCTCAGGCCGAGAGAACCTTGCGCACGAGCGCGACCAGCCTGTCGCGATCAAAGGGTTTATCCAAAATCGCCGCCGCGCCCAGCTTGAGCGCCAGTTTCAAGTAGCTCTCCGGGCCCACTCGCCCGCCGCCTGACATCGCGATTATCTTCAACTTCGGATAGGCTTTGCGCAGCTCCAGGATCGTCTCGATCCCTTCCTTATCCGGCATGATCAGGTCCGTGATCACCAAGTCGTAGTTGCCCGAAGCCTCCTTTATCAGAGCGGTCCCATTCCCAACCGTCGTGACCGAATGTCCGTCCGTTTCGAGCATCCCTGTCAGCAAAACAAGGAGTGCCGGTTCGTCGTCGGCCATGAGTATTCTTGCCATGCCGAAACGCAAAACCGGAACCACGTTTTGAACAATTCTAAAAGACGGCCGACATACGCTTTTTTTTTAGCCACAGTAGTTTGCGCAACAAAACCACGCCTTTTCTTAAAAAACATGTAAATCCGCCGCGGCCTGGCGCTCAAGGTGATTGTAGGCGGTCCTGCGGCTCATGCAAAACTGGCTGCACAACCCCTTCAGCGTAAAACGCCCGGTCTGGGCCAGGGTGACGAATAGGAGGGCTTCTTCCATCGGGGTGCTTGTTGTCCAAGGCATAACCCCGAAAGTGTAACCTATGTCCCAGGACAATCTGGCACCTGGGTCTCCGGATCATACCACTCAGGAAAAGGTCGCGGCGGTAGTTGCCGCGGCTAATGACGTGGTGAATCGCGCCGCAGGATATTGAATGCGTGGTTTGCGGGCCATGGTGATGTTTGAATCAGTTTGAGTTCCGAGGTCCAACTTCTGCCACATTGCGCGGCCTGATACCAACAGCCCGTGATAATCGGACTTTAGGAACCGGAGTTTTAACCACAGATTGCACAGATGAATACCGGATAAAACTCTCGGCGCCTCGACTCCGCTGCCTTCTATCCGGTTCGTATCTGTGCAATCTGTGGTTAAAGTCTGAATGTTTAGGGACGTTGGTATGACCTCATCGGATTGCCTGTGACATGCAGAGTCGCTTGGCTCCACTGCCTGGCTGGGCTCATTTTTTCTGATTCCGAATTTCGTCGGTTAACTCTAATAAGAAATCGGCAGTCCGGTCTTGTGATTTCAGAACAAGCGTATATAAAACTAGGAAGCTGAACATTAACCCTGTCGTCCCTGAATGATCCCTTGCTGTTTTCCAATAAACACGGCCATCTTTCGTTTCGACTTTAATCATTTCGTCCGTCCGAAAATGACCAATCATCTCAGCGGCCATGAGCGCGATGATAACAGTGACAATGATCCATTGCCACTTTCGCAACGATTTCATCTTGGACGCTTGTTTCCGTAGTTGTATTTCGGCGGGGCTCATGAGTCTGTTGGGATTCTCGCGGACACTCGATTTACTCGGGTAGGTGGGTTTGAAATGGCTCTACTGCCGGGGTAGGCTCAGTTTTCATTTTCTTATTAACTCTAAATACTGCGCCTCCGTTCCTGCCTGAATCTTTACTGTGTCTTTCCTTGCATAGAGGTGCCGACCAACTGACCATTCAATCAAAAATAATCCAGCATCTATCTGAAGATTAGATCCTTTATCAATCACGGATGTTCCATTACTTGGAATAGTCGGATCACTAATTCTGTAATACCGCTCAAATACTTTTCCTTCCCCACCAATCTCCAACTTGTGAATTGTGCTATAAGTTCTAAATTTATATGAAGCCGAGTCGCTATCCTTCTCTTCGAATAAACTGATATAGGATATAAATCCGGGGCCAATTAGAATGGCCCCACCATCCTTTGGCACGGTGAATCCCCCACTAGAGCTTTCCGATATACTGGGTGGGTTCTTGATTATTTCACGTAGCTCAGCGGAAGGTGTTCCTGCAAAAGCAGAAAACGAGAGGATTAGTGATAACAGAAGTGTGATTTTCATTTTATTGCCGAATGTCGAAATCAAGCCGCGACCATGCCTGGCGCGAAGCCTGCGCTAGCAGGATCTGTGACATGTATTGTCGTTGGCTCTAATGCTTGGATCGGCTCCATTGTTTTGAATTGGTGTCGCGAATGCTAAGTGTTGCCAAGCGCGAGTTCGGCAAGGATTTCATCGGCTGCCCGTTCGGCGGACTGTAGCGCTCCCTCCATGAACGAACGCCACTCCGTCGCCGTCTCCGATCCGGCAAAATGCACGCGGTTCACCGGCGAAAACAAATCGGGTGCCAAGCCCCAACTGCCAATTCCTCTCCGGCTGGCGTAGCCGCCCAGCGAGTGTGGGTCGGCATTCCAATTGATCGAGCGCGCGGCGAGCAGCTTGGGGACGGCACCGCCACTGAGGGTGTTGAGCCAGTCCACGGCCTTGGCGATCCGCTCGGCCTCCTCTGGGATTGAGCCGAGTCGGTGGGCACTGGCGGCGGTCGAAAACAGCACAAGGATGCCGGCGCTCCCGTTCGCTGGCGAACTATCTACCGCCGCGTTGAAGAGGGAGCCTGCGCTCAAAACACGTCCAGAGGCCCCGAGGTCGCGCCACCACGGAACTTCAAAGACAAGAACTGTCTTGATGACACTCCCGAGCTTATAGCCAGTGATGACCCGACGGCGCGCATCTGGCAACAGAGGCATCAACCCGATGCGTTCATAAAGCTGAGGCGGCACCGTCACGATGAGGTGCCGCGCACGGTAAACACCGGTTGTGGCGCTGGCGGTCACCCCTTCGCCGTGCGACTCAATCTTCGTGACGAAAGAGTTCAGCACGAGCGCCTTGCCGAGCCCGTCGGCGAGATGCTGGGCCAGTGGACCGGTGCCCTCGGCGAGATACCACTGGGCGGAGCCACGCTCCCCTCCGGCGCCTCCGGCAGATGCCAGTTGGTCAAGGAATTCATAGGCCGACATCTCGTCGAGCGATGCGCACATTTCCCCTTCAATGTAACCGGCAAGGAACTCCGCCGGTTCTCGGCTGAATGTCATCTCCCGCACGAACTGAGACGCCGCCATGTTGTCGAGTTTCCGGACGTCGGCGCGAAACGACTGAAGCCTGCGGTCGAGTCGCCACGAGGCAATAACCGCGTCTAACTGTCCGAACAGCGAGAGCGGCACCCCGTCGCCCCGCTTGAGCACTGGCTCGCTATCGGGCGACATCAGGAAGGCGCTTTTCCCAACTGTATTCGGTGAAACTCTCGTCAGGCCTACCTCATCGACTAGGGCCGAGACTCTCCGCTGTGCATCGCCAATGAACTGCGCGCCGAGGTCGATCGAGTGACCGGTGTCGAGGCGCTGCGAATGAACACGACCACCTACCCGACTCCGTCCTTCCAACACCACGACCGACGCCCCAGCGGCTTTCAACCGCCGTGCAGACGATAAGCCTGCAAGGCCACCGCCAATTACAATAACGTCGAACAATCCATTTTGAGCGATAGAAGGACTGATCGTGGTGGTTTGTGCTTCGGTGTTGTTCATATTGGTCTGGAAATATTAACAATAGTGGTATTTCCACATTTGAAACAACAATTCTGCCGAACGTCTTAGGTGAGCCGCCCGGGTGCTTGGCGCGGAGCCTGCGTAGCAGAGTCCGTGACAAGCATCCGTGTTGGCGGCTCTAGTGCCTGGTTCGGCTCTGTCTTCCTTGTATTATTGAGTGGGATTTGGACCCGGTCTATTCGGCTTTCACTTTGCCTCGCTGATATTTCCGAGCCGCTTGATTTTCAGATCGCGATTACTGATATTTGGGTTCATCTTAACGAAGAATATATCGCCTGATTTTTGATCGATTACGTAGGCTCCTGGGTCGTCTCCGGATATGGCAGAAATCGACCAGCGGGGGCTGTCTGAATCTCCTTGGCTACTCGCGCCTAGCGCGAAGAGAATCGCGGATAATGATAAGATGCTCGCCAGCGCGGCCTTGGTGGTAATGGTAACGTTCATATTTTTCGTGGATGTGGTGTTGGTTAGTCGGTTAGATTGCCTGGTGTGAGAATGTGTTTGTGCCGAACGTCCTAAATGAGCCGCACGGGTGCTTGGCGCGGAGCCTGCGCAGCAGGATCCGTGACAAGCATGGACGTTGGCTGTAGCGATTTGTTCGGCTTAGTTTGCATTTTCTGGTAGTGACGCAGTTCAACATTGAAGCTAAACCTCTTCATTTCTTCTTTTCTGGATTCGGAACTATGGAGGCACTCGCGATGATATCGTGCCAAAGACTCCAAATCGGATCAGTCTTAAACTTCGGCCGCACGTGGTAGGCGACCATGTAAACCCCATCCCTAGCTTTCATGAATCGACGTATACTCATTTCGTCTGCCGCCTCTGAAACGTAGGTCGCCAAAATCGACCCGTCGTCCATCTTCTCTTCTGTAATTTTAATCTTTGGATCTGCGCCAAGAAGCATAGCCCTCCATCCATCGAAATGCTCGCGCAAAGAAATGTCCGTAAACTCAATCTGCTGAGCCACCATTTCTTTCCATGCGTCTATCGTCTGCCCCTCTGGCACAAGCTCGAATATAATCTGCCGAGCGTTGCCGTCCTGAAATTGAGGAATCCACTTTCGAGCATCCTTGCCCATGCTCCAGCTCATCGCCATGTCGGGCGTAGGGACATATTTGGCTTGGACTGTCGTGATCAGCACGCACGCGAGTAGAGATGCACGTAGAGTTTTCATATTATTTTGCCTAGCGTCAAAAGTGAGCCGCGAACATGCCAAGCGCGTGCTGTGCGTAAACACAGACCGTGGCATGTTTGGGCGTTGGCTTTACTGCCTTGTGAGGCGACATGGCCTTAATCTCTGGCATAAGACTCAAGAAAACCACATTTAATGCAGCGGAATGATTGGATGAAATGCTGCTCCTTGTCACGAATCTTGGCCGCTCCTAAGAATGTCTTTTCAGGCTTGCCAGCAACCCATCGCGAAACCAACCGAGTTCCATGAGTCATATCAAGGACAAATCCCTCCAGCATCTCGCTAGAACATTTCTGACAGGTCTTTGGTGTGGTCATAAATTTAAATACTCGCTACTTCCTGGTTGGGCTCATTTTTGTTTTTCATTCTGCTTAAACACTACCTTATCTCCCTCAAACATCCAAACGGCTCCGACTTGCATGCAGAGCCGATCATAAATCTCACTAATGGCAATGTTCTGTCCTTCGATGGAAACAATTTTAGATCGGATTCTATTCTCTGGGTCAAGTATTGCAGCATTTAAACTAAAACCTTTATCGTTCTCTTGAGCAACGGTTACAACACTTATCGCACGTCCTAAAGAAATTCCTGTAAGATTTACTCGCGGGATAATCATCTTTTCAAGTGCCGTTAGTTGTATCGAGTTCCCAAAATCAAGTCTAAGCGCAACGTAACGATATGGCGTCTCAGCGTGAAGCGCTGAGATTATAGATATCAGAAGTGTCGCGATTATCGTTCTCATATTTCTGCCTAACGTCAAAAGTGAGCCGCGATCATACGTGGCGCAGAGCCTGCGTTAGCAGGATTTGTGACACGTATCATCGTGGCTCTACTGCCTTGTTAGGCCGTATTTCCTGTCTTAAGTCGTTGAGCGTGTATGATATTAGTCTTTTTTCTCGGGCATCCTGAAACATAGATTACCAAGGAAATAACATATGCGATCGGCCCCAAGACTAAGCCAAAAAATGAGGGCAGAACCAAAACGCTCGATACGACACAGAATGCTATAATCAGAATATTTTCTTTCTCGCGATTCCGAAGAAGAACCATCTGGCCCCAAAGAATTAAGAATGACACTAAGTAAAACGGTAATATGCTCGGGAAGTCTCCCCACGGAGTGTATCCAGTCGTGGTCATTGCTCCTGCTCCAAAAAGTATAGCAAACGGATAAAATAGCCAAGTAAATGATAATGCAATCTTACCGGGGCTACCGAATATTTCGCGGATGGCATTCATTTTTAATTTTTCCTAACGTCAAAAGTGAGCCGCGACCATACATGGCGCGAAGCCTGCGCCAGCAGGGTTCGTGACATGTATGATCGTTGGCTGTAGCGTATGGTTCGGCTCATTTTTATATTTGATGATTCACCGTCCAGTAAACCACAGGATGAGAAGAAGGGTGCCGCAGCCAAGGATGCCATAACTGCCCCGTCGAAAGAGAGACGCATTCTTTCGCGCTTCTTCTTCTGTTAATTCACCGCTAGACACGCGTGATTGCCGTAAAACCGCAAATTTCTTGTGCATAGCAAGTAGCACAACGCCCGCTGAAAATACCAATACAGCTACTGGAAGATCGGCACTTGCCGAGAACTCGTTCCATTTTTGAACTGGCGTCATATTCGTATTTTTTTGCCGAACGTAAATTAGATTGCAGGTTGGGGGTTTTGCAATGGGCAACCATGTGACGAAACCGGTATCGCCAACTTTTTTACCCGTTTAATGCGGCCTACTAGCGGTGGATCAACTGGCACCTTTGCGGAGCGACTGAATGGACTTTGGGAGTCGGCGAAAGTCGAACCCTCTAAATGGGGGTATCTCTCCGCCTGGGTTTTGAAGTTCGGTAAGTTTCTCACTCCGCGTTTTTTTATCAGGTGACGTTGGCGGATGTCGAGGCGTTTTACCGCGACTCAGGAGATTGGGTTGCACCGGGTTTTGTAAACTTTAGTGCGCTGTCTCATGGGACTATTTCTGAGAAATCCAGTGTGAAGCGGAGGCTGGCTTTGACTTTAATACCAATAGTCCCAAAGAAACAGACTTTAACCACGGATATCACGGATGGGCACGGATCGGTCGGGTTTATCTGTGAAAATCAGTGTGATCTGTGGTCAAAAATTTCGGGTTCTAAGGTCTGATGATTACGGGCCGCTGGTATAATATCGGGGTATATGAAAACGGGTCAGGTGAACCTGCTTTATAAATCCAATGCGAAGCGTAGTCCGGCTTTGATCCTGGTCACGTCATCAACCGGTAACTTGCCCAAGTGGCGGCCGAGGTCGTGAATGCCCATGGAGACCAGGCCTTGCAGATTCACCACGCCAGGTTTCGCGAGCCAGCGGGGTTTGGGTATCGCGACTTCATAGGGCGTGCTCCGGCTGGAGGTCGTGAAGGGTGCGACGGTGCACGTCGCTCTGCCTGCGTCCGGATCTTCCCGGGAGACCACTACGCAGGGGCGGGTTTTGGCGACCATGCCGAAGTCCACAAGGAAGACGTCGCCGGGAGCCGGCGTTTTCATGTGTCGAGTGAGTCCCAGAGTTTCCCGACGTAACTCTTAGGTGGCGTGACCGGCTCGGTCGGACGGAGGTCGAAGGGCATTCCGTTGACCTCCTCTACTTTCGCGAGAAAGACGTTTACCGCCTCACTGGTGGTGAGGCCGTAACGTTTAAAAATCAGTTCGGCTTTGGCTTTTCTGCGGCCGTCAACGCGAGCCCGCACGAGTGTTTTGGTGGTGGTGGCCATGGTGGCACAAGTGAGGCCGTTTTGAGCACGGGTCAAGGTTGGCGCTGCGTGGTTGAGGCGTGGAGGTCGGTAATCGGAAGATCCGTCGGGCAATCCCTTGAGTTTACGGTCGAGCCTATACGGAGTTAGAAGCGGGTGATTATGGCGACGGGTCGCATGGTGCTCCCCGCTACGAGGGAGTGAGGTCCGGAGCGGCCCGACGCGAGGTCGGGCCCTACGAGGAAGACGGGAAAGGACGGCTCAGGCTTTGGCGAGGGCTTGCTCTAGATCGGCTTTGAGGTCGGCGAAGTCTTCGCAGCCGAGACTGAGGCGGATGTAGTCGGGCTGCACACCGGAGGAGGCCTGTTCGGCGGGGGTGAGCTGGCTGTGGGTCGTGCTCGCGGGGTGGATCGCGAGGCTCTTGGCGTCGCCGATGTTGGCGAGGTGGCTAAAGAGTTTTAAGGAGTTGATAACGCGTTTCGCACCTTCGTAGCCGCCTTTCACGCCGAAGCCGAGCAGGCCGCCGTAGCCGCCGGTGAGATACTTGTTGGCGGCGGCGTGGTATTTTGACGTCGGCAGGCCGGGGTAGTTGACCCACGCCACTTGCGGGTGGGCGGCGAGGAAGTGGGCGGTGGCGAGGGCGTTTTGGCAGATGCGCTCCATGCGGAGGTGGAGGGTCTCGATGCCGATGAGGGATTGCCAGGCGTTGAAGGGCGAGATGCAGCCGCCGATGTCGCGCAGGAGTTGCAGGCGCATTTTCATGGCGAAGGCAATGTTGGCGCCGCCGGCGGGCGGGAAGGCTTTAAAAGCGTCCCAGTGGACAAGGCCGTGGTAGGAGGCGTCGGGGGTGGTGAAGCCGGGGAAGCGGCCCGAGTCCCAGTTGAAATTGCCGCCGTCCACCACGATGCCGCCGATGGAGGTGCCGTGGCCGCCGAGGTATTTGGTGGTGGAGTGGACGACGATGTTGGCGCCCCATTCGAAGGAGCGGTGGAGGATCGGGGAGAGGCAGGTGTTGTCGAGGATGAGGGGCACGCCGGCGGAGCGGGCGATGGCGGCGACTTCCTCGACGGGGAAGATGTTGAGGGCGGGGTTGCCGAGGCCCTCGCCGTAGAAGGCCTTGGTGTTGGGGCGGAGGGCGCGGCGGAAGGACTCGGGGTCGTCGGCGTCCACGAAGGTGATCTCGATGCCGAGCTTGGGGAGGGTGTGGTGGAAGAGGTTGTAGGTGCCGCCGTAGAGCTGGGCGACGGAGACGATGTGGTCGCCGGAGCCGGCGAGGTTGAGGATGGCGTCGGTGATGGCGGCCTGGCCGGAGGCGTGGGCGAGCGCGGCGGTGCCGCCCTCGAGGGCGGCGATGCGCTGCTCGAACACATCCGTAGTGGGGTTCATGATACGGGTGTAGATGTTGCCCAGTTCCTTGAGGGCGAAGAGATTCGCGGCGTGCTCGGTGTCGCGGAAGACGTAGCTGGTCGTCTGGTAGAGCGGCACAGCGCGGGAGCCGGTGGTGGGCTCGGGGACCTGGCCGGCGTGGAGGGACTTGGTGCCGAGACCGGCGGGGACGGGTTTTTGGGAGGAGGCGGGGGTGGAGGACATGGGAGGAGGAGGAGGGAGGAGAAACTTGAGGGCTGAAACCTGAGACCTGAGGGCTGAAACTTGTCGCTAGTGGCTAGGCTGAGGGCGGAGAACGAGGCAGTCTAGGGTGGGTCGCGGGTGGTGGGAAAGCTTGAAGGGGCGCGGGGGGTGCGGTGGGGTGGGGGTTTATGGTGCGTGCGATCTTACTGTTTTTGGTGGCGGCGGGGTTGGCGGGGGCGGCGCGGTTTTCCGTGTGGCCCGCGAGGTCTTACCGGGAGTGGTGGGTGGCGCTGTTCGCCACGGAATTGGGTTATGTCTGGGTGTGGGTTGCGCTGGCGCTCGCGGGCTGGGCGGCGTGGGTGGCGCGGGGCGGCGGGACGGGC
>JAIYBI010000542.1 GCA_027488595.1 Opitutaceae bacterium
CTGGTCGCGGAGCGCTTGGCGGACTGGATGCAAAGGCATCCGGAGCAGGAGCGGAAGCTCACGCGCGGCGGCGGGCGTAGATTTGCCACCACGGACGATCCGGCGTGGTTCGCGGAACGAGGGGAGAAGTTGCTCGGCACGCCGATTCGAGCCGAGAGAGTGAAGTTGAATCGGGCGCGCTGAGATTGAGTCGTCGGTATCCGAAGTGAACGGCGGACAGGGTGGGACGTATCGTCCGTCAAATCTTTTTGAAATGATCCGAGAGATCGAGACCGGCATCGCCGAGAATCGAGGCCAGCATATCCCGGCTCTTGAGCACGGTGATATTCTCGCCGAGATGCCAGGCAAGCTCATGCTCGGGTTCGTTGAGCTCCATGAAAATTTTCGCCTGCGGAGCGAGTTTTCGGATGCGGTGCACGCAATGCAGGGTTTTGAGATCGGGATCCACGAAGCGGATGTTGGCGAAAACGAAAATGTAGGCGGCGCGTTCGATACCGGCTTGTTTGAGCGCCGAAGGACTGATCGGCACCCCGCGCACGAAATGAACATCGGGGTAGGGTTGCACCGACACCAGGTCGGTGACCATGACGGCCTGGCGCTTCGCCAGCTCGGGGTAGCGACCGAGAGCCTGGATCATTTCATCGGCGAAGGCGGTGTATTCGCAGATCACTACATGATTTTCACCTTTGAACGGCGCGTTGCCAAAACGTGCACGGTTGACGAAGCCGTTGAGCGACTCGGCGGTCAGGGTGACGAAGTTGGTGTAACAATAGATACCGGTCAGGATGGCGGCGACTCCGGCAAGACGAGCTCCCGTGCTCATCGGGTAGATGTCGCCGTAACCGACCGTAGCCGAGGTGACCAGCCACCACCAGGCGGCGTCGCCGTAGCTGTTCACGTGCGGATTGGAACCGCTCTCGTAGAGGTAGAAAAGTCCGGTCGTGCCGCAGAAACTGACGAGGAGGAGGACGAGGAGGAAACGGATTTGGCGACGCATGGTTGATATCCGGTGCTTGGCGGGAGACGTTGAAGGCGTGGGCGCGCGGAGTAAACTACGACGAGGCCGGGGAAAGGCACGAGTCTGGGAATGCAGGTTTGTGGCGCAGCCAGAGCGTGCGGCAGAGGCTGTTGGTCAGGGCTTCGTGCAGAGCGGAGCTGAAGTCGTAGGCGCGGTCGTCGAACCCGGCGCTTTCGAGCGCTTCATCCATCCCGAGCATCACGGCGAACAGGCGCGCCCGAAGTTCCGGAATGTAAAACTTATCGAGGTCGATACCTGGGTCGGCGGCGTGGGCGGCGCACGCCGTGGCGTCGCTCGTATGGTGCACGCGGCAGGCTTCGGGACGGCTCTGGTAGATGGAGCATCTGTCGTCGCGCAACAGGGCGCAGGGTCGCCAGGGATTGTTGCGCGAATCGGCCGCGCCTGGCACGACGCGAGCGCGCAAGGCGGCGGTGCGCTCGATGAGGGCGGAGAGTTCCTCGGGGGAAAAAGTAAGCTGGATGTGTTCGGCGGCGAAAAAGACCTCATGCGCCTGCACATCCACCGCCGCCGAGCAGCAGTGACTGCAACCGGCTCGGCAGGCGACTGACGATCTGATTTTGGCCGGCGTGTTGCCGTAGGCGCGGTCAATCTCCTGCATTCCCCAGCGCAGCGCGGCGACCATGCCGGCGGGTTCGGCGACCGGGGGAATTCTCCGACCCATCTCCTGCACGGTTTGCGCGTAGAGCTGCCGGCGCTGTTTTTCGATGGCGGGGGAAAACATGGGGAAGGCGTGCGCCGCGGGCCGGTCAGAGAATCGCGACGCGGATTACCCAGCCGCCCGTCACTCCGAGAAGGCGTCGGAGCGTTGCGCGGCGGTGAGTTCGACCCAGGCGCCGGGGCGGTGCAGGAGGCCGATTTCGTTGAGGGTGAGACGGCCGATGCGCATGCGGAAAAGGCGCAAAGTGGGGTGGCCGACGGCGGCGGTCATACGGCGAACCTGGCGGTTTTTACCCTCGGTGAGAGTGAGGCTGAGCCAGGCATCAGGCACGTTTTTACGGAAACGCACCGGCGGATCGCGTGGCGGCAGCGCGGCGGTGAGCGCGGGGTCGAGGCGTTGCACGATGCAAGGCAGGCAGGCGTGGTCGGGCAGGCGCACGCCGGCGGCGAGGGATTGCATGGCCTCGGTGGTTGGAACGCGCTCGACACAGGCCCAGTATTCGCGCGGGTGGCCGTGGCGGGGATCGAGCAGGTGGGTGGCGAGGCTGGTCTCGTCGGAAAGGAGGAGGAGTCCTTCGCTATCGGCGTCGAGCCGGCCAAGCGGGTAGACGCGGGGCGGCAGGCGCGGTCCGGCGGTGAAGGGCGCGGCACCGAGCTGGGCCAGGGTCTTCCACGCCGAGCCGGGCTCGGGGGTGAATTGGGAAAGGACGCCGTAGGGCTTGTGGAGGGCGATGAGCAAGCGGGTGGGGGCGGGGCGCGGTCAGCGGGTCCGCCCCGTCGTATCCTTAAACCTCATACACCTGGCCGGGCACGGGGTCTATGACCTTGGTGTTGGGCATGCGGGTGGCGAGGTTGTCCATGAACCATTTCCGGGCCTCGGGTTCGCCGTGGGCGAGCACGATGCAGCGGGCGTCGGTCTGGACAGCGAACTGGAGCAACTCCTCGCGGTCGGCGTGGCCGGAGAGCTCGAAGCGCTCGACCTTGGCTTTGACCGTGGTCTTGACGTTGATCGCGCTGAAGAGGAAGGGGTCGCCGTGTTTGCAGGTCTGGAGCACGCCGCCCGGGGTGGAGGGATCGCAATAGCCCACGAAGGCGATGGTGTTGTGGGCATGGCCGAGCAGACCGGAGGCGAGGGTGTAGCTCGGGGTGCGCTCGACCAACATACCGGAGCTGATCAAGTAGAGCGCCTTTTGCTTGGGGTCCACGCCGGGCTCAAGCTTGCGCGGGAGCGGCTGGGTGCGGAGGTCCTTGAGGATGGAGCGGCTGAACTGGACGTGTTTGGTTTTGCGCGAGATCTCGTCGAAGTAATCGCAAAGATCGAGGCCGAGGCCGGAGGTGTAAATGGGGCAGTCAACCAGTTTGCCGAATTTGCGGGCGTCGTGGAAGATCGCGAGCAGCTCTTGCATGCGGCCGAGGGCGAACACGGGGATGAGCACGGAGCCGCCGGCCTGGATGGTGGCGTTGATGGTGTTAATGAGGCGGGCGACGTCGTTGCGGCGTTCCTTGCCCTCGGGGCGCTCGGTGGTGCCGCGGGTGGTCTCGGTGATAAGGGTGTCGAAATGGCCGGCGGGGAAGCGGGCGCCCTTGAGCACGCGCTGATCCTCGAAAAGCACGTCGCCAGTGATGAAGATATGGCGATGCTTGTGGCGGAGTTCGACGGCGCAGGCCCCGGCAACGTGGCCGGCGGCGTGGAGGGTGACCTCTATCTCGTCGCGACCACTGGAGAACTTTTTGGGCTGGCCGTAGGCGAGGCCGCTCATGCGCGGGGCGCAGCGATCAATGTCCTCGTGGGTAAAGTGCGGCACGTCCGTGGTCTGGCCCTCGGAGAGCTGGCGTTTCATGACGTTGGCCGAGTTGTGGAGCATGCGTTCCACGATCATTCGACTGGAAAGCGACATGAGCACGGGAGCGTTCGGATGCTCGCGCATCGCGACGGGCAAGGTGCCTAGATGGTCGAGATGGCAATGCGTGAGAATGATCAGATCCACGCTGATACCGCGCAAGCGCCCGAAGTCGGGCATCGCGGCGCGGCCGGTCAGTTTTGGGTGCAATCCGCTGTCAACGAGAATGTTAAGTTCACCGATTTGGAGCAGCGTGCAGCTTGAGCCGATGCCTCCTTCGCGGTTAAGGTCGATTAGTTTCATTATGGGAATCGGTCAGACAGAGACCTGCGAGGGGCGAGCGCAAGCGCAACCTCCGCCGAAGCCTCCGCCAAGGCGCGGGAGAGGAAGCGGGCTCCTTCCGCATCAGGCGCGATTCTGATTGCCGGCCAAGCTCATTCTCGCCGCCCTCTCCAGCATGGGCGCAAAGTATCTACCGACCAAGAAAGATCTGAAGGCCAACCAGCGGTATCAGAACAACCACCACCCTCTGCCGCATACGCGGAAGTCCTCCGTGGCATTGCCGAAAGCGAAAGGAACGGCTGCTCCCCAAGCGCCCGCCAAATCGGTGGGTGCTTCCGGCCCGAGAGAAGATTCTGCGCGTTGATGAGAGGCCGTCCGGCGTGAAGTCTATCTTGGCTCGGCAGTATTTGGGCCGGTTAAAAAAAGCTGGATTTATTTTATCCGCGCCGCTTGCGTGAAGTGATTAGGGTGCTAATTATCAGCCTCCTGATAATTAGCCGGGTAATCATTTCATGCCTCATCTTCTTCTCAAAGATCTTCCGCGTTACGAGTGCCTGCTCGAGGCGGCGAAGCAGTTTCCGAATCTCGATCCCTCCGCCTGCGAGGTGTTCCTGAATCTCCTGCGCACCGGCGACGAAGCCTTCCGTGTCACCGATGAGCATTTTCAGCACAATGGTCTATCCCAGGGGCGCTTCACCGTGCTGATGCTGCTCTTCGACAAGGCCTGCGGCCAATCCCACAGCTGCACCCCGGCCGCGCTCGCCGAGCGCTCCGGTGTCACTCGCGCCACCATGACCGGCCTGATTGATACCCTTGAGCGTGACGCGATGGTCGTGCGCAAACCCGACCCTGCCGACCGGCGGATGTTGTCGGTCGAACTCACGCCGCGCGCGCTCACGTTTCTTGCTTCCATCCTGCCCGAGCACTTCCGCCGCATCAACGATCTCATGAGCCCGCTCAGCGAGACCGAGCGGCGCACGCTCGTTCGTTTGCTGGGCAAAATCGCCGTCCGCGCCTCCGAGGCGTTCCCGGCAACCAACACTTTGGTCCACGCCTGATTTTCCTCCGTTCCTTTTTCAACTCACCTCCATTCCCATGATCAAGAAGTTCATCATCGCCATCGCCGGTTTCCTCCTCGTGGTCGCCATCCTCGGGGCCGTCAAAGTCGCCCAAATCAAGAAGGCATCCTCGCAACCGCACATCATGCCGCCGAGTGCGGTCACCACCGTCGAGGCCGTCGAGGCCACCTGGCGGCCCGTGCTCGCGGCCATCGCGAGCCTCGCGCCGGTCGAGGGTGTTACACTAGGCGCCGATGCCGACGGCACGATCGCGCGCATCGCGGTGGAGAACGGTGCCGCAGTGAAGGCCGGCGATCTGCTCATCGAGTTCGATACCACTGTCGAGGCCGCCCAACTTGCCTCCGCCGAGGCCCGGCTGGCCCTCGCTCAGCTCGACCGCGATCGTTCCGCCGAGCTTCGTCAGAAGAACACCAACAGCCAGGCCGAGCTCGATCAGGTCGATGCCCAACTCAACCAAGCCAAGGCCGACACTGCCGCTGTGCGCGCGCTCCTCGCCAAGAAGCAGGTTCGCGCTCCGTTCGATGGTCGCGTCGGTATCCGCAGCGTGAATGTCGGCCAGTTCGTGCCTCGCGGCTCCGCCCTCCTGCCGCTGCAAAAACTCAATCCGATCTACGTCAACTTCACCATTCCGCAGCGCTTTTTAAACCAGCTCGCCACCGGTCTGGAGACCGAGGTCAAGGTGGACGCTTTCGGTGACCGCGTGTTCCCCGGCCGCATCGTGGCGATCAATCCCGAGGTGGACGCCGCCTCGCGGAATGTCTCCGTGCAGGCCTTGATTGAGAATCCCGACGAGGTGCTGCGCTCCGGCATGTTTGCCCGCGTCGAGGTGCAGCTCCCGCTCGACAAGCCTTCGATCATCTTGCCCGCCACCGCCATCGCCTACGCCTCCTACGGCAACTCGGTTTACGTCGTGGAAAACATGAAGGATCCCGCCGGCAAAGACTTCCTCGGCGTCCGCCAGCAGTTCGTAAAACTCGGCACCACTCGCGGCGATCAGGTTGCCATTCTCGATGGTGTGAAGCCTGGCGATGTCGTCGTCTCCGCAGGCGTCTTCAAACTTCGGAATGGCGCCCATGTGCAGGTTAACAACTCCAAGTTGCCCGCCAATAGCCCCGCTCCCGTGGTGCCTAACACCTGATCCGCCCGCCCTCTTCCGTCTCCTCCGGTCTCCCTTCGTTTCCCGCCATGAAATCCAGTTTCACCGACCTCTTTGTCCGCAAGCCCGTCATCGCGCTGGTGGTCAATATCGTCATCCTGATCGTCGGTTTGGTTTCTTACAACCAGCTCAACGTCCGCCAATATCCCCGCAGCGATAGCGCGGTGGTAAATGTCACCACGGTTTACTACGGCGCCAGCGCCGAGACTGTGCGCGGCTACATCACGACCCAGCTCGAGCGCGTCATTTCCAGCGCCGATGGCATTGACTACATCGAGTCCGAGAGTCGCGCCGGCTTGAGCACGATTCGCGTGTTTCTGCGGCTCAACTACGATAACAACGCCGCCCTCGCCCAGATCAGCGCCAAGATTGACCAGGTGCGCAGCGAGCTCCCGCCCGAGGCCGAGGCGCCGACCATCAGCGTGGAGTCGAGTGACAACCAGTTCGCCTCGATGTATCTAAGTTTCTACTCCGACAAGCTGGAGCAGAACCAGATCACCGATTACCTCAATCGTGTCGTCCAGCCCCAGCTCTCGTCCATCAAGGGCGTGCAGCGCGCCGATGTGCTCGGCGGTCGCATTTTCGCGATGCGTATCTGGCTGAATCCCGACCAGCTCGCCGCCCGTGGCATCAGCGCCGCCGAGGTCCGCCAGGCGCTGGGCAATAACAACGCCCTCGCCGCCGTCGGCGCGACCAAGGGCTCCATGATCCAGGTCAGCCTCGTGGCCGACACCGATCTCAAGAACGTCGAGCAGTTCAAGCAGCTCGTCGTCGCCAAGCGCAACGGCTCGAACGTCCACCTCGAGGACGTCGCCCAGGTCGTGCTCGGCGCCGAAAGCTACGACGAGGAGGTTCGTTTCGGCGGCCAGAAGGCCACTTTCATGGGCATCTGGGTGTTGCCGACCGACTCCACCGTCGAGGTCATCCAGCGGGTGCGCGAGGCCTTCCCCGACCTGCAGGTCCGCCTTCCCTCCGGCCTCCAGGCCAAGATCGCCTACGATGCCACCGCCTACATCGAGGATGCACTCAAGGAAATCGTGAAAACGCTCATTGAGACGCTCCTCATCGTTTCGATCGTCATCTTCCTTTTCATGGGTTCGTTCCGCTCCGTGCTCATTCCGGTGATCGCGATGCCGCTCTCTCTCATCGGCGCGATTTTCATCATGTTTATCGCGGGTTTCACCATCAACCTCCTGACCCTCCTGGCCATCGTGCTGGCGGTCGGCATTGTGGTGGACGACGCCATCGTGGTGGTGGAAAACGTCGAGCGCCACATCCGCGAGGGCCGAACTCCTTACGACGCCGCCATCCTCGGCGCGCGCGAATTGGTGGGCCCGGTCATTTCAATGACGATCACGCTCGCCGCCGTTTACGCCCCCATCGGTTTCCAGGGCGGACTCACCGGCGCTCTCTTCCGCGAATTTGCCTTCACCCTCGCCGGCGCTGTCGCCGTGTCGGGCTTTGTCGCCCTCACACTCTCGCCCATGATGAGCGCCTACCTGCTCAAGGACCACGACCACGAGGACCAAGGCCTCAGCGGAAAAATCAACCGCACCTTCGACCGCGTGCGCGACCGCTACGACCGCATGATTGGCCACAGTCTCAACTGGGTTCCCGTCACGATCACCGTCGCCGTGCTTCTGACCATGCTGCTCGGGCCGTTTTTCATGTTCGCCCAGAAGGAACTCGCGCCGAAGGAAGACCAGGGTGTCGTATTCAGTATTCTGTTACCGTCGCCCAACGCGACCATTGACCAAAACCTGATCTTCTCGGCCCAGGTGCAGGAGATGTTCGAGTCGTTTCCTGAATACGCCAACTCGTTCCAGATCACCGGCACGTCCTTTGGCTTCGGCGGCGCCATTCTCAAGCCCTGGTCCGAGCGCAGCCGCACCTCGACGGAAATCGAGGTGGCCCTCCAGGAACCCGCCGCGAAGATTCCCGGCCTCAACGTCATCATGACCACGCCCGACCCGCTTCCTTCCGGCGGGCAGTTCCCGATTGAGTTCGTGGTCCGCTCCACCGCCGACCACAAGCAGATGAACGAGTTCGCGCAGCAACTCACGCTTTACGCCAACACCGAGGCCAACGCACCCAACGCGATGCCCACGTTTTTCTTCGCCGACTCCGACCTCAAGTTCGACCTCCCTCAGGTCGAGATCGAGATTGATAAGGAAAAGGTCGCCTCGATGGGTCTCAACTTGAACGACATTTCGCGCGATCTCGGCTCCCTCCTCGGCGGCGGCTACGTCAACCGTTTCGTCAACGACGGCCGCAGCTACCGAGTCATTCCCCAGGTCGAGCGAGACCAACGCCTCAACCCCGACCAGCTCCTCAACTACCACGTGCGCGGCCCGAATGGTCAGCTCATCCCGCTCTCCACCATCGCCACACTCAAGGAGACCGTCCAGCCGCGCACCTTGAACCGCTTTCAGCAGCTCAACGCGGTCAAGATCACTGGCGTCGGCCCGTCGGTGGACGCCGCGCTCACCAAGCTTGAGGCCAAGGCCAAGGAGATTCTACCTCCCGACTACTCCATTGATTACGGCGGCCAGTCCCGCCAGCTCCGCACCGAGGGCGGTGCTCTCTGGAAGGCCGGTCTGCTCGCCTTGATCCTGATCTTCCTCGTGCTCGCCGCGCAGTTTAACAGTTTCCGCGACCCCTTCATCATCCTCCTCGGCTCCGTGCCGCTCGCTGTCTTCGGCGCGATGATCCCGATCTTCCTCTGGGAAACGACGCTCAACATCTACTCCCAGATTGGCCTGATCACCCTGGTGGGCCTCATCGCTAAAAACGGCATTCTCATCGTCGAGTTCGCCAACTCCCTTCAGGAAAAGGGCGTCGCCAAGCGCGAGGCTATCCGTCGCGCCTCCGCGACCCGTCTGCGCCCCGTGCTCATGACATCCGCCGCCACCGTTTTCGGTCACTTGATGCTCATCTTCGTGACCGGCCCCGGTGCCGCCGCACGTAACAGCATTGGCTGGGTTCTCGTGGTCGGCATGGCCGTGGGCACCTTCTTCACCCTCTTCGTGGTGCCTGCCTTCTACATGCTGATCGCCCGCGAGCACTCGCAAGATAAGCCCGCCCACGGCGAAGTGTTGCCCACTCCGGAGCCGGCCTCGCACTAAACCGCCCCGGCCTCCGCCCTCATCTAAGAACCCGCGTCTTAAACAACCTCGCTCCCATGCAACGTTCACTCCGCCTCGCCACCACCTTCGTCGTTGCCGCCGCCTCCGTCTCGGCCGCGGTGATGCCCTTCTCCCTCACCCCCATCGAGGGCCTGCGCCCCGAGCCGGCCGCCGAGCCCGCCGCTCCGGTTCCGCAGGTGCCCGATGCCCTCACGCTCGACCAGGCGCTGCAATATGCGCTTGATAACAGTTTCGCCATCCGTCTCGCCCGTCAGCGGCTGCGCGAGCAAGAGGGGCTCATCGTCGAGGTGAAGGCCGCCGCCCTGCCGAATGCCGCGATCACTGGGGGCTATTCCCGCTATGATCGCGACCTCTCCGACAAGGTCCCCGGTCAGGCCCAAGGCTACCAGAATTGGCAGATCGGCATCACCGTCCGCCAGCTCATCTACAACGGCGGCGCAGTCTCCGCCGCGCTCGACGCCGCGCGTTTCACCCGCTCGGCCGCGATGCTCGACCTGCAAAGCACGGTCAGCGACGTGCTGCTCGATGTGCGCATCAAATACGCCGACGTGCTCCTCAACCGCGCCCGCATCACCGTGCAGGAGCAAAATGTGGCCCTCCTCGAGGAACAGCTCGCGACCACCCGCAACCGCTTCGAGGCCGGCAGCGTTTCCCAGTTTGAGGTGCTGCGCTCCGAGGTCTCAGTCGCCAACGCCAAACCCGCCCTGATTCGCTCCCGCAACGCCTACCGCAACGCCATCGAGGCCTTGCGCGCCGCCCTGGGTTACCAGAGCCAGTTGCCTTCCGATCTGAAAAAAATCCCCGAGTTTGCCGGGGAACTCGTCTTCAACCCGGTCTCCTACGAACTCGAGTCCGCCCTCGCCGCCGCCAAGGCCAAACGCCCCGAGCTCCAGCGTCTCGAGCAGATCGCCAAAGCCCGTGAGTCCGGCGTGGTCAACGCCCGCTCCGGCTACAAGCCCGAGTTGTATGTCACCGGTGGATACGAGGGCCGGAAATCGAATCTTTCCAACTCCGCCTCCGACACCCTCGACGGCTGGACGGTCGGCATCGAGGGCAGCTGGGCGGTGTTTGATGGCAACCGCACCCGCGGCAAAGTCGCCCAGGCCCGCGCCCAGTTGAACCAGGCCCGCCTCGGCCTCGGTGAGCAGACGCTCGCCATCGAGGTCGAGGTCCGACGCGCGATTTCGGCCCTCCAGGAAGCCGCCGAGCTCGCCGGTGCCGCCGAGAAGGTCGTGGAGCAGGCCGAGGAGGCGCTCCGTCTCTCCGATGTCCGTTACAGCAACGGCGCCGCCACCCAGCTCGACGTGCTTGAGACGCGCGTCGCCCTCACCCAAGCCCGCCTGAACCGCGTCGAGGCCAACTACAGCCACACCGTCGCCCTCGCCGCTCTCCGCAAAGCCATCGCCGAGGCCGACACTTATCTCGTGACACCCTGAGCGCGGCTCTCACCCCGGCAGGTCGAGAGCTCCGCTTCGGACATTAGAGTGCCGGGGAGGCACTCCATTTCCCGCCGCGTGAGGCGGTCGCAATCGCGGCGTCGGCGTTTCACGCAGGGCGGACGATTCCCCGATTTCGCCGAGCGTTGGTTTCAGGGGATTTTGTAGAAGGGGTTCGGGAGCTTGAAGCCGCGCTCGGCGTGTTCGCCGAGGTCGCTTTCCTGGTCGCCGATGGTGGCGATGATCGTCCAGCCCTCGGCCGCCCAGGCGGCGCGGGCGGCGGTTTTGCGTTCCAAGCTGGTGATTTTTTTGCGGTCGTTGGGCGTGAGTTGCAGGGCGGCGTAGTCGCCCATGCCTTCGCGGCGGAGATTCTCCTCGGTGCCGGGGCGGTCGCGCGGGTCTTTGCGGCCGGTGAGGAAGAGAACGGCGACGTCGGCGGCGCGGGCGGCGAGGAACACTTCTTTGACGGCTGGCAGGGCGGGGGCTTCGGATTTCTTGATCCAGGCCGCCCACTCCCGGGTGTTATAGCCAAAATCCTCGGCGCGCATGACGGGGAGGTTGGAGAGCACGGTCTCGTCAATGTCCATGACTACGGCGAGGCGTTCGCCGGGGCGGCGGGCGGCGGAGCGTTCTTCGATCCATTCGCGGGCCTTGGTGGCGGCGGCGGCGAGGTCGCGGTCGTAGCGGCCGTCTTCGACGTAGGCTTTGACGGCGGCCTTGGCGTCGGAGAGGTTGAGCAGCTCCTCAGTCGGTTGGGCCGGAGCGACGGCGGCGCGGGTGGCCGTGGCGAGTGACGGTGCGGGAGCGAGTGACGGGGCGTCGGCGAAGAGCGTGCCGAGGCTGAGGAGCGTGCAGGCAAGCAGCAGGGAAAGGGGACGGAGAAGTTTCACGCGGAGGACGATGCGTGGGGGAACTGACGGCGCAAGCTCGGGGCAGGATATGGCCGGTTACGTTGCGGCGACGGCGGATCAGGGAGAGATCACCGGAGTCACGGACTCGAGCCACCAGCCGTCGGATTTTTTAACGAGGGTGGCGGTGATGGACTGGCCTTTTTTGGCGGCGGCGAGAGTGGGGGCGTCCACCTTGAGGAGCATGGTCATGGCGCTCATGACGCCGGGGATTTCCTCGTGTTCGACGAGGAGGGAGGATTTGGCGGCGAGGATTTCCACAATGACGCCCTTCAGGGGGTGGCCGACGGCCCGGGAGGCAGGGCTGTCGGCGGATTTGGCGGCGGCGGTCGGCGCGGGGACGTCGCAGCAGGAGCTGGCGGCGGAGGCGAGGGGCAGGGCGGCGGCGAGAAGGGCGAGGACGAGCAGGGCGCGCATGGGTGGAAATTTTTTTAGGCGGTGTGGGAGCGGAGAGCGGTCAGAAAGCTGTCAGTCTCGAGCGGGCTCAGGCAAATGGGATCGCCGCCGCTGCGCAGGGCGAGGGTGACGGCGTGAGCTGGGTTGGTGACGAGGCGGAGGCGCGTGCGCGCGTTGCCGGCAGGCAGGCCGAAGCGGGCCTGGGCGAGGTCGAGATCGGAGAGCGGAATGCGGCTGTGCAACTGGCCGCTGTCGAGCAGGAGGGCGTCGGCAGTGAGGGTGACGTAGCCGAGCGGATCGCGGGCGAGCGACAGCGCGCAAAGGAAGATCGCGACGAACGCGCTGCCGGTGACGATGGATGCGAGCAGAAGGTTGTCTCCGGCGAAGTAGTAAATGGCGGCGAAGGTGGGCGCGGCGGGCGCGAGGGAGAAGGCGAAGGCCTTGCTCCAATCGTAACCACGGGCGAGAGGGGCGAGTTCAAAGACGGTGTTCATCGTGATGGAAATCCTAGCCGGAATCGAGCGGGTCGCCACCAGCCTTGGTGAAAAAAAGGGCGGGGTCGGCGGTGGCGGTGTGATCAGAGGTATTCGACGAGGCGGTAAAAGACGCGCGGGCGATCGGCGAGCGGGTCGCTCAACTCGATGGCGGCGCCGGTGCCGTTGATGAACCGGTGGGCGGGGACGTTGGCCCAGGTTTGCAGATCGGTGGAGACTTGCAGGTCGTAGGTGAGTCCGGCGCGGCTGGCGAAGGCGAGGAGGGCGTTTCCGCTTTCGATGCGGATGGAAAGTTGCGGGGTGGCGAGGACCTCGAAGGTGACGGTTTTAGTTTCGCTGGGTGCGCGGGGAGAGGCGGCTGCGTCCACGGCGCGAAACACGACGGTGTAGAGACCGGGACGGTTGAAAGTGAAGGCACGGCCGTGGATGTGGCCGTAACCGAAGATGTCCTCGTTGACCACGATGGATGGGCGATCCGTCGGGGTCGAGAACCAGCCGGCCGGACGCGTCCAAGTGGGCGAGGTGGCGCCTGCTTCCCAGAAACCGAAGAGACCTTCGGTGGGCCCGGCAACGGAGAGGAGTTCGATTCGAGGCAGGGAGTTGGCGGCGAAGTCGAGGACCTCACCGTCGGCGCTGAACGTGAGTTCGCAGGCGTAGTAGCCGCCGGGGAATTGTGGCATGGCATAACTGAACGGCTCGCCGACCGGAACAAAGAGGGCGGTCTGCGCGGACGGACCGACGAGCGCGAGTTTTGCCGGGTTGGCCGGGTCGAGCCCGACTTCGATGTGATCGTGGGCCTGCAGGGAGCAAAGGCTGAGGACCGCGATGAGCCAGAGGCGGGCAAGAAAGGGGAGCGGGTTCAGGGCCATAGGAAGGGCGATTTATCGGTGCCGAGGCGGCGTTGGATTTCAGGCCAGGCGAGGGTTTGCGCGTGGCCGTCGAGGAAGAGAAAGTTGGACGCGTTGCCGTGGCACTCGACGTTGACCATGGATTTGAAAAAGGCGGGGGTGACTCGTCCACGGGCGGCGTCCGCAAAATGGAAATGCGCAGTGGTGTAGCTGGGCGCGATCTCGCCGACCGCGAAGGTGAGGGCGGGGGTTTGGCAGTCGCCGAGGCGGAGGCCCTCGCCGCTGGACGATGTGAGCAGATCATTCCAGGCGTAGGTGACCTTGGACGGGTGCTCGGGCACGGCCGGGCAGCGGCCGAGGAAAGTCGGGCCGAGGTAGGCGGCGAGAGTCACGGTCCACGAGAGCGAGGTGCCGTCGTCCGCGCGCAGGTGGCTGGTGCCGGGAAGGCGGCCCTGACGTTCCAGCACGTGAAGCTGGGTGGCCGAGCCGATTTCGCGGAGGTTGCTCAGGCAGGTGGTGGTTTTACCCCGGCGGGAAACTGCGGCGGCGGCGGGAAACATCAGGGCCGCGAGCACGCCCACCACGGCGATGACCGTGAGGAGTTCGATGAGGGTAAAGCCCGCTCGGTGGCGGCAGCAGGAGGCTCGAGGCATGGTGAAAGGCGCGAGGTC
>JAIYBI010000532.1 GCA_027488595.1 Opitutaceae bacterium
AACCTTTCCACTGTGCCCGGCCGCGCCGCCGCTTATGCGGATATACCTGCCGGCGATCTTCCGTTCATCTCCCAAACCGCTTCAGGGTATCAATATACGCCTGCTTACCTTGCGGCGACGGGAGACCGCGGTGTGTTCACGAAAAAGATTAACGGGAGTCAGGTTCTCGCGGATGACAAGGATTTCGCGAATTCAGAGAATATCTTCTGGTTTGGTGATCTGGAGTCAAAGCGTAATCCTGACCGCACCTTCAAGAATCAGACTATCGTTGACTATGTGAAAACCGAAAAGCGCAGCTCCTACGGCTACGCCTTCGATAGTGAACAGCTTATATTGGAGGATAAACTGTCAGTCTCTGAGGATATTGAGACCATCAACACTAATGTCATTTACGGTGGGTCGGTGAGATATACGAACGCATGGCAGCTGCAGGATTTCTGGGATGAACCTTTCAGCCGTCGCGACATATCAACGGGCCAGGTATCGGCAAACTCTGTGGTTGTCGCCGGTGACAGCCCTTATGGCAACTTCTGGAACGGCGGTTTCGGTGGACAGGGCGGAAACGTCGAGTCCACTCTCTTCCAGTATTCTGCATTCGTAGCGGCAAATACCAAGTTCACCGAGAAGTTGCAGCTGGATTCCTCCTTTCTCCTCACCTACGCGAGCTTCGAGGTCGGCGCTCCCGGCCCATGGGCACGTGGACTAGCTCCCGGCGCTCTGGCGGCGACGCAGGATGAACATGATAAAACCTATACTAGCGTCAGTTTAAGTCCGAAGTTTGAAATCACAAAGGACCTTGTGGCCTATGTGACGGTGCAAAAGGGAACTGCCGCAGATCCTCTCCAGGGCGGTCCTATCACCGGACGGGCCAGTTTTGCGGAAAATGAAATGGCGGAAGTAGGCCTCAAGGGATCGCTCTTAAATAAGACTCTATTCTTTGGTATCGCAGGCTACACGTGGAGGCAGTCTTCCTTCAATGTTCGTGATAATGTCTCTGAGGAGTTGGAGGGTAAGGGCATTGAGTTCGAATCAACTTATGCACCCACTAAAAACTTCAGTATTATCGGATCGGTCGGTTATCAATTCGTAACCTTGGAAGGCAATAATACTCCATTCCGCGCGGTTCCGCAGTCGGGCCAGGATTGGGCGCTCAATGGTGGCGTGCTTAACGACCCGTTTGACGTGATCGGTGGCCCGGGCCCGTTCGGCAATCCAGCCAACAATCCGGATCGTGAATATCCTGGCACGCCTCAGACGCAGGTTAAACTCTTTGCCATTTATTCTTTCGATAATGGTTTTGGGGTTTCCGGCGGTCCTGTCTGGAGTGACGCCTATTGGCATAACTATGATCATACCATAAAGTTGCCTTCTACGATTGTTGTGAACGCGTCTGTATTCTACAAGCGTCCGACTTGGGATCTGACCTTATCGGTTGAGAACTTGACCGACGAAGATTATTTCTCCGGTGCGGATCCAGTTTTCGGTGCGGGAACGATCATAACCAAAGCTCCCGAGGTTAACTACAAAGTGAGCTACACCTATAAGTTCTAAGGCGGGAATAGCGCCAAAAGACTCAAGCGCCCGAACTTCAAGTTCGGGCGCTTTTTTGTGCCCTACCATCATATATTTTGCGTCTACGGAACTGTTTTGAGGGTGGATTATATTATCTAGGGTATTATGTGGATATTCGCTAATTGAACGAGGGTATACTTGTTGCCGATGGTGGTTGGCCTCCAAGTTGCTAGGGAGCGTGACTATTGCCGGCCAGCCACCTCGGCGCCCTTTTTCACTCTCATGCCATTCACATCGTTTGTTCAATACAGCTTGTCCACCTACGCGGACAGCAGCTACCAGCGACCCGGGAACTACAGCGTGTTCCCTTACAAGGCGGAAGGCGACGGCATTCACGATCGGCAGGTGCCTCACCGCCACGACTTCTACCAGCTGATCTGGCTGACCGAGGGTAGCGGAACTTTAACCTGCGACCTCAAGGAATGGCCCTTCCGCGCCGGATCGCTTTTCTTCGCCGCACCTGGACGTCTTCACTGCTGGCGTCCGCAGACGCCTGCACGAGGCTTCGCGCTGGGCTTCACGGACGAGTTTCTCTGCGGCGACTCCAACCGATCCTCAATCTTGGCTCGCTTCGCTTTTCTCCACGAATCCGAGAATCCGCTGCTCACGCTCTCAGGCGCTGATCAGGAGGAAATGACCCATCTTTTCTCCCGCCTGCTTTCCGAAGCGGCGTCGACCGAATCCGTGCGCGACGACGTTGTCCATGCCTACATCATGATCGTGCTGGCCAAGACACGGAGCTGGCTTCGCGCCGGTGAGGAAGGGCAGGGGGAGTCGCCCGGTGCCAAGTCCCTCTCAACCCGTTTTCGCCACGCGCTCGAGGAACACTTCCCCCGCCTGCTCAAAGTCAGCGACTATGCCGCCCTGCTGCACACTTCGCGGACCCAGCTCAACCAAGACCTGCGATTGCACACCGGCCGGACCGCGAGCGAGCACATTCATGAGCGTCTGCTTCTCGAGGCCAAGCGTCTGCTGCTCTATACCGATTCCACTGTATCCGAGATAGCCTACAAGCTTTGCTTCCAGGACCCTTCCTATTTTTGCCGCTTTTTCCGGCTGCGGGCCGGAGTTTCTCCCGGCGAGTTTCGCGCCGGCACCCCGGTGCAACTCACCGCTTGTTAACGTTCGACCGGTGTCGTAGCCGCCCGACATTGTTCATCCCTCCCTTCCGTCCTAGCCGAAAAATTTCCCCCTTTTATGATTCGCCGCGAAACCGCCACCGACTGGGTGCTCGTCACCCATCCTGACCACGCCCGCCTTGCCGGACAGTTTGGTGATGCGTGGG
>JAIYBI010000460.1 GCA_027488595.1 Opitutaceae bacterium
AAGGAAGTGATCGTCGCCATCAATGCCAACGCCCGTCTCGGCACCCACTCCACGAAGACTCGTGGTGAGGTTTCCGGCGGCGGCAAAAAGCCCTGGCGTCAAAAGGGCACCGGTCGTGCACGCGCCGGCTCCATTCGCTCACCCATCTGGGTTGGTGGTGGCGTCGTTTTCGGTCCCAAGCCCCGCGATTATGACAAGAAGATCAACGCGCAGGTGAAGGCCTTGGCTTTCTCCCGCGCTCTCTTCGACCGCGCCGTCGCCGGCGAGATCGATGTCATCGAGAAGTGGGTCGCCACCGCCTCCAAGACAAAGTCTATCAACGAGGTAGTCGGTCGCATCGCACCCGAAGGCAAGATTCTCATCGTTGATGACACCTTCCCCATCGAGGCAGCTCGCGCCGCCCGCAACATTGCCCGCGTCTCGCTCCAAGAGGCGGCCAAACTCAACTCCAAGGATCTGGCTCAGTATCGCCGCATCATTGTGAGCAGCAAGGGACTCGAGAAGATCATCGCTCGCGTCAATGGAGGTAAAAACTAATGAACGCCCTTAACGTCCTCAACCACCTCGTGCTCACCGAGAAGTCTAACAAACTCTCGTCCGAGCTCGGCCAATACACCTTCGAGGTTTCGCCCAAGGCCACCAAGCACACCATTGCCACGGCCATCGAGCAGACCTTCAAGGTCAAGGTCACCCGCGTGAACACCCAGAATATCGTGGGTAAACCCAAGAAAACCCGCAAGGGACGTCCGATGACCACTTCTTCCTACAAGAAGGCAATCGTGACGCTCAAGGCTGGCGACAAAATCGAGCTCGTCTAATCAACGCGCCCCCAACCAGGAACCTACAACATGGCTCTCAAAAGTTTTCGCCCGCTCACGCCGTCCCAGCGTTTCACCACGCTGAACAAGGACGAGACGATCACCGCCAAACGTCCGGAACGCGCCCTCGTTTACTCCCAAAGTAAGTCCGGTGGCCGTAACGTCTATGGCCGTATCACCAGCCGCCGCCGTGGCGGTGGCCACAAGCGCCTCCATCGCATCGTCGATTTCAAGCGCAACATCCTCGACATCCCGGCCAAGGTCCAGGCCATCGAGTATGATCCTAATCGCTCCGCCCGCCTGGCCCTCGTGGCCTATGCAAACGGCGAGAAGCGCTACATCATCGCTCCCCTCGGTTTGAAGATCGGCGACACCATCGTGACCTCCAACAAGGCTACGACGAATGACTTCATCATCGGGAACAACTTCCCGCTGGAGCTCATCCCACCTTCCACAAAGCTGAACTGTGTTGAACTCGTCCCCGGTCGTGGCGCCCAGATGGGCCGCACCGCCGGCACTTACATCGAGCTTATCAACGTTGAGAATGGTTCCGCCCAGCTCAAGATGCCCTCAGGCGAAGTTCGTTTGGTCAACCCGAAGTGCCGCGCCACCATTGGCGAAGTCGGCAACGGCGACCACATGAACCAGTCGCTCGGCAAAGCCGGTCGCAACCGCTGGCTCGGCAAGCGTCCCCGCCAGCGCGGTGTCGCTATGAACCCGGTCGATCACCCCAACGGTGGCGGTCAGGGTAAGTCAAAGGGCGGCGGCGGTCGCCAGCACCTTGTTTCACCTTGGGGTCAGCTCGCGAAGGGCTTCCCGACCCGCAAGCGTTCCAAGCTCTCCAACAGCCAGATCCTTGTGCGCCACAATGGCCGCAAGCCCCGCGGCAAGAAGTAATCCCATCGCCCAACTACCATGGCTCGTTCCATCAAAAAAGGCTTCTTTGTTGACTACCACCTCCTCGAGAAAATCGAGAAGGCGGTCAAGTCTCCCACCCGGAAGCCCATCCAAACCTGGTCCCGTCGCTCGACCATCACTCCCGATTTCATCGGCCACACCTTCAACGTGCATAATGGCAAGGCGTTCGTCGCCGTCCACGTCACCGAGAACATGGTTGGCCATAAGCTCGGCGAGTTTTCTCCCACCCGCGTCTTCAAGGCTCACGGTGGTATGACCCGCAAGGAAATGTAATTCCTGTCGCTCTGCCGTTTCTCCCGATGTTTCCCCGTTGTCACCGCTCGCTGCTTGCTTTGTTCGTAGCCGTTTTCGGCGCGAGCGTGTGCGCGGCCGCAGTCGACACGGATCGGTCCATTAGGGAGGCCAAGATCGCTCACATCGAAGCAAGCTCCTCCGCCGATCTGGTCGTTCTTGACGCCGGCTTCGAGGCAGGGCTCCGCCAAAGCATGGTCTGTCAGGTCTCTCGCGCCGGCGAGTCACTGGGCAAACTCTTGGTGGTAGAGCTTCGGTCCAATGCATCCACTGCGCTTATCCTGAATCTTATCGCCGGTCGCTCTCTGCAATTCGGAGATGTCGTCACCGTTCAAACCGTTTCAACACGTAATAACTAAACTAAAAGGATAGGGCAGGGGACTCGCTCTCCGGTTACTGTCGCCTCAAAAAGGAATCTTATCTCATGGAAGTCCAAGCAATCACCCGCTACGCGCGCATGTCCCCTAAAAAGGTGCGTGAAGTAGCTGTTACCATTCAAGGTCGTCCCGCCCCCGAGGCGGTTGATCTTCTCTCGATGATCCCGCGCAAGTCGGCTCAGCTCATCAATAAGACGCTCAAGAGCGCAATCGCCAACGCGGAGAACAACAACAACCTTTCCGCTGATAACCTCACCGTGAAGAGCGCGATCGTTGATCAGGGTCCGGTTCTCAAGCGCTTCAAGGCTGGAGCTCGCGGCACCGCTATGCCCCGCCGCAAGAAGATGTCCCACATCACTATCGTCCTCAGCGACGGCAACTCCAACTAAGACACCACCATGGGCCAAAAAACTAATCCCACCGGCTTCCGTCTCGCCGTCCGCCGCAACTGGCTTTCCCGCTGGTATGCTCCCAAGAAAGACTTCGCCAAGCTCCTTCACGAGGATCAGATCATCCGTGAGAAGCTCATGGAGAAGCTCAAGCAGGCCTCCGTGCCTCGCATCTTCATTGAGCGCGCTTCCAACCGCGTCCGCGTCAAGATCTTCACCGCTCGTCCCGGCATCGTAATCGGTCGCAAGGGCGCCGAGGTCGAGAACATCAAGGCCGAACTCGCCAAGCTCACCGGCAAGGAAATCCTCCTCGACATCCAAGAGGTGAAGAAGCCCGAGACCGAGGCCATGCTCGTCGCTGAGAACGTTGCCCTCCAGCTCGAGCGCCGCATTGCTTTCCGTCGCGCCATGAAGAAGGCCGTCGAGACTGCAATGAGCCTCGGTGCCGAAGGCATACGTATCCAGTGCTCCGGCCGCCTCGGTGGCTCCGATATCGCTCGCCGCGAATGGCAGCGCAAGGGCCGCGTTCCACTTCACACCCTCCGCGAGAATATTGATTACGGCTTCTTTGAGGCCCACACCCTTTTCGGCAAAATCGGCGTTAAGTGCTGGATCTGCAAAAAGGAAGAGCCCGCCGCCTAAGGCAGGTTCTTTAAACCAACCACTTATCTAGGAGAATCCTCTCATGGCATCCCTCTCACCCGCACGCACCAAATACCGCAAATCGCAGAAAGGCTCCCTCAAGGGCAATGCGAAACGTGGTAACACCCTCGCCTTCGGCGAATTCGGTCTCCAGTCGCTCTCCCGCGGCCCGATGACCGGTCGCCAGATCGAAGCCGCTCGCGTCTGCATCGCCCGTCACCTGAAGCGTAAGGGCAAAATCTGGATCCGCGTGTTCCCCCACAAGCCTGTCACCAAGAAGCCTGCCGAAGTTCGAATGGGCTCCGGTAAGGGCGGCGTCGAATACTACGTTGCTCAGATCAAGCCCGGCGCCGTGCTCTTCGAGCTCGGCGGCGTCCCTGCCACCATTGCCAAAGAGGCCTTCCGTCTCGCCGATGCCAAGTTGCCCTTCAAGTGCCGCTTCATCGTCCGCGAAGGCACCGCCGCCTAACCCTCCCCTGGAGAACCCACACTCATGAAAGCCAAGGAAATCAAAGAACTCTCCCAGGTCGAGATCGACACCAAGCTCCGCGAAAGCCGCGAGAAACTTCTTCACCTCCGCCTGCGCAAGCAGACCGGTCAGGTTGAGAAAACTCACGAGCTCCGTGCCCTCCGCAAGGACATCGCCCGCCTCGAAACCGTCCGCAACCAAAAGCAAGTGGCCGCCTGAGGCGCAGCCTTCTAACGAGTAAACATCATGTCCACTCCCGCCCGTAATTCCCGCAAGACGCTCATCGGCTTCATATCAAGCCGCTCCGGTGACAAGTCCGTCAAGGTCACCGTTCCCTTCAAGGTCCCGCATCCCCGTTACCAGAAGGTCATCAATCGCAAAACCGTCGTGCACGCCCACGACGAGCAAAATGCCGCCAAGGTCGGCGACAAAGTTGAAATCATGGAGACGCGCCCCATCAGCCGCCTCAAGCGCTGGCGCATCATCAACATCATCGAAGTCGCCGTCACCGCCGATGTTGCCGCCGTGTCCGAACAGGACGTCGTCGCCAGCATCAAGGCCTAACTCCCAGGAGATACTCAAATGCTACAACTCCGTTCCTTTATCGATATTGCCGACAACACCGGCGCTCGCCGCGCCATGATGATCAGCAAAAAAGGTCAGAATACCACCACCGCTGGCGTGGGTGACATCATCACTATCCACATCAAGGATAGCGCGACCGATGCCTCCGTCAAAAAAGGCGAAGTCGCCAAGGCAGTGGTCATTCGCACCAAAGCCCCTGTCCGTCGTTCCGACGGCTCTTACCTTCGTTTTGATTCCAACGCGGTCGTCATCATCGGCGCCGACGGAAATCCGAAGGGCACCCGTATCTTCGGCCCGGTCGCCCGCGAGCTCCGTGCCAAGAACTTCATGAAGATTATTTCGCTCGCTCCGGAGGTTCTTTAACATGGCCACTAAATTCCACGTCAAACGCGGCGAAGAAGTCGTCGTGATCGCCGGCGCTCACAAAGGAAAATCCGGGAAAGTTCTCGAGTTCCTCGGTGCCAAACAACGCGCTCGCGTCGAGGGCGTCGCCCTCGTCAAGCGCCACCTGAAAAAGTCGCAAGAGAATCCGAACGGCGCCATCGTCGAACGCGAAGGCTCGGTGCACATCTCCAACCTCCAATCCAAGACGGCTTACGCTGCTTCCAAGAAGCGCGCCGTCGCCGCAAAGGCATAATCTTTCGAGATAATCCTTGCTTAGGGTGGGGTTCCATTCTGTAACCTCACCCTTTTTCGTCTCTCCTTCCTAATCCACAAAACACTCAACCGGTCGTCGGGTCGGAAATCCGGCGGTTAAACCATCCATGAGCACCAAACGCGTTCCCTTTCTTAAGCAGCAGTATCTCGAGCAGATTGTGCCCGAATTGATCAAAAAAAAAAACTAAAAAAACAAATACGAG
>JAIYBI010000046.1 GCA_027488595.1 Opitutaceae bacterium
GGTAGCTCGTGCTCGCTCGGCCGTGAGAGGAAATGATTTCGAGCGCCTCTTTGATCATGGGGTCGAGGCCGGCGTGGGTTTCGGAATCGCCCAGGACATCCTCGCCGCCACCGGGGGCGTCGGCGGGGTCAAGTTCGACGCGGTAGCGGGGTTGGAGCTGCGACTTGAGCGAGGCGACGATCTGCTCGACCTCGGCGTCGTCCACGAAGGGAGCTTGGAGACGTTGCAAGCGACCGAGGCCGGGCGGACTGTAGAGCATGTCGCCACGTCCTTGAAGCGCCTCGGCGCCCTTGCCGTCGAGGATGGTGCGGGAATCTATTTGCGAGGAAACCTGGAACGCGACGCGGGTGGGGAAGTTGGCTTTGATGACGCCGGTGATGACGTTCACCGAGGGGCGCTGGGTGGCGAGGATGGTGTGGATGCCGACGGCGCGGGCCATCTGGGCCAGGCGGGCTATGGGCGTCTCGACCTCCTGCGCGGCGGTCATCATGAGGTCGGCGAGCTCGTCAATGATGAGAACGATGAACGGAAGTTTCGCGAAACCCTCGGTGGCGGCCTTGGCGTTGTAGCCGGCGAGATTGCGGACGTTTTTCTCGGAGAGGGTTTCGTAGCGGCGCTCCATCTCGCGGACGAGCCACTTGAGGGCCTGGCAGGCCTGCTTGGGGTCGGTGACAACCGGGTGGATGAGGTGCGGCAAATCGCGATAAATCGCGAACTCAACGATCTTGGGGTCAATGAGAACGAGCTCCAACTCGTCGGGACGGAAGCGGTAGAGCAGCGACAGGATGATGTTGCTGATGCAGACGGATTTGCCGCTGCCGGTGGCGCCGGCGATGAGCGCGTGAGGGGCCTTGGCGAGATCGCAGATGACGTGGCGGCCGGTGATGTCCACGCCGAGCACGATGGGAAGATCGGCGGTGGTGTCGCGCCAGGCGGCGGACTCGAAAGCGGCGCGCAACGCGAGCGGGACGGAGCGGCGGTTGGGGGTTTCCACGCCCACAAAACTCTCGCCCGGGATGGGGGCCTGAATGCGCACGGCGTTGGCGGACAGCGCGAGCGCGAGGTTTTTTTCAAGACCGGCGATGGCTTCGACGCGCACTCCGAAGCCTGGTTTGACGCGGAACTGGGTGACGCGCGGACCTACGATGGAATCGTAAACGAACGCATCCACCGCGAAGCTATCGAGCGTAGTTTGGAGGATTTGCCTGTTGGCGGCGACCTCCTCGGGCGGGACAAGTTCCTGTTCTGCGGCGGTGGCCGGTCGAAGCAGATCGAGGGCCGGCAGGCGGTAGGTGGCGAGATCCTCGGGTGAGAAAGGCTCGGGCGGAGAGACAACAGGCTCAGGTGGAGTAAATGATTCCACTTCGATTTCGGAGGCGGTCGGAGCCTGGCCGATGGCGGCGATGTCGGCCTGCCGCTCGCGGGCGTTTTTGCGGAGGGAATCGAGGTGATCCAGCGCGTCCTCGAGACGGTCGCGGTGACGGGCCTGCAACGTGATCCGCTCCTCGCGACGCGCGGCGAGTTCCTCCTGCCAGCGAGCGATGACGGCATGATCGTCGGCGAGGGCGCTGTCGTGGGCTGCGAGGGCAGGGCTGGGGGGGAATGGCGCGGGAACCGACATCAGGGGGGGAAAGGACAAACGGACCGCGCGGACGAAGCAATATCGGCGGAGGGAAAAAACGCGGGGAAGCAGGAATAAAAATGCTTGAAAAAACGGCTTATTGGCCAATGTTGGCCACATGAAATCCAAGAAAGTCATAGCGCCCCTCTTGAAGGCTCGCGCTGAGGCCGGAGAAGGCATCCTCGACGAGACGGTCGCAGCGCCGCGCCAACGGGCGAGTGTCAGCGTGCGGGAAGCAAAGGATCAGTTGTCGGCACTTCTGCAACGAGTGGCGAACGGCGAGGAAATTGTGGTGACCAGCGATGGCGCGCCCAAGGCGATGTTGGTGCGGTTCCGTCCGATAATGGGCGGCAAGCCGTGGCGCCCGCTGGGGGCATTCCTCGCCGATCAGCCTATGGGCCCAGACTCGGCGCAAGCAGTGCGGGCGGAGCGCGATTCGCGTTACTAAGCAGAGGCGGAACGACGATGTATATAGACACCTGCGTGGCGGTTAAGCTTTACACCCGCGAACCGGATTCGGAGGAGTGCCAGCAAGTCGCGGCCGGGCATCGGCTGGTTTCCTCCGAGCTTCTCTACACGGAGCTATGGTCGGCGCTCCTCGCGAAAGAGCGCAACAAGGTCATCACGCCGGAGCTGCGGCAGCGGGTCTGGCAGTTGTTTGAGGAACATCTCCTGGAAGACGTGATCGAACTCGTCGCGCTTGACGGGCATGTGGTGCGTGAAGCGGCGGAGATCATGGCACGAGTGCATCCGCTGGTGCCGTTGCGCACTCTGGATGCGCTGCATCTTGCAACCTATGCCGGGATCGAGGCGGGACCGTTGTTCACGCGAGACAAAAGGATGAACGACGCGGCGCGGCGGCTGGAGTTTCCGCTGGCGTGAGGATGAATGCCGAGGTGGGTTGCGCGATCACTTGACCGGCGTCGCTTTGCGTTTACGCGAGGCCATGGCCAGGAGGAGCGCGCCCCAGCCGGCGGCGACGGCGTAGGTTGATGATTCCGGGATGGCGCTCGTGATGTAGTTGCGGTAGTAGGACAAATCAGCGAGGTAAGTGCTGTTGCCGAATACGGCGGTGCTGCCCGGCTGGTTGGCGTAGGCGTCAATCGCCAGCATGAGGCCGACCAGCTCCCAGGAGGCGCTTGAGTTGTTGTAGGCGAACACGCCTCCGCCGGAGTCGCCCACGGACCCCTGCGCCTGCCCGACGAAAGGGGTGAAGGTCGCACGAAGGCCGTTAACATTGCCGTCCCCGGTGTTGAAAACGACGGTTGAGGCGATGGAACTCTCTCCCCAGCGCATCGTGCGCGAACCGGTCCACTTGTAGCCGCCGGCGTTGCCGCCGGATCCGACCTCCGTCCAAGTGTAGTTTGGATTGATGCCGGTGACGTTCCATGTGGTCAGGGCGGTTTGCCGGTCACGGCCGGCCCCGATCATGGTAACCGAGGTTCCAGAAATCGGGGTGGAGGCGGCGAATGAAATGGGGGCAAGACCGGGGGTGGCGTCTATTTTGAAAAGGAGAAGATCCGTCGCGCTGAGGTCCGGGTTCTGGACGCGAATCGCTGAGCCGCCGATCGCGCCGTAAGTGGTGCCGCCGAGGGTGAAGCTGCCGGCGCCAACGTGATTGGCGGTGAGGACCCAGTTGGCGCCATCGAAGTTGCCAAGGTAAACGCCGCTGCCCACGCCGCGAGTGCCGACGTAGTTCCAGCCGGTGCCGGCGCCGGCTCCAGTGGTGTTTTGCGTGCCGTCTCCCCCGGCCACAATGACCGCGTGGACAGACGGTGCGGCGTGGATGGCGATGGCGAGCAGGAGTGACTGCGCCAGTCGCCGCGCGAGGGGAACCGGGACGGGGCACCGGGGCGAGGGACGGGTGGCCGATCTGGTCATGGTGCTGGAGAGATTCGGTCAGGGCCGGGGATCACAGGCTCACAGGAAAACCGGTGCGGGCGGATTCGTAGATGGCGTGGATGAGTGCGATGGCTTCGCGGGCGGATTCGCCCTCGACGAGCGCGGGACGTTTTTCGCGGATGGAGGTGATGAAGTCGGCGAACTGGGCGCGATGGGCGTCTCCCCATTTCCAGCCGGCGGGGTCGGTGAGGTTTTGCGGGGCGGGGGCGGCGGCGTTTTTCACCGCGCTCTTGGTGCCGCCGGTGGCGACCTGCATGGCGTGGGCGGAGGCGGCGGGGCCGGTGATGGTTTCGCTACCCTTGATCGCGAGGGTTTTGAGTTCATCGCCTTCGATCACGGCGCTGCCTTTGGTGCCGTGGATCGCCAGGCTCACGGGGAAACCCGGGTAGGCGGCGGTGGAGGCGAAGAGCGTGCCGATCGCACCGTTGGAGAAACTCAAGGTGGCGCAGACCAAGTCCTCGACTTCTATGCGTTCGTGAGCGGCGGTTGCGGTGCGCGCATAAACTTCGCGGACGGGTCCGCAGAGCCAGAGCATGAGGTCAACGGTGTGCACGCCTTGGTTCATCAGGCAACCGCCGCCGTCGAGCGCCCAAGTGCCGCGCCAGTCGCCGGAATCGTAATATTCCTGAGTCCGATACCAAGGCACGCGCACGTCGGCTGCAATCAGGTGACCGAGCGCTTTTTCGTTGAGCAGGCGGCGCACGGTCTGGCTGGCGGGATCGAAGCGATGTTGGGAAATCACGGCGAGGCGGCGGCCGGAGGCGCGTTGCACGGCGATGAGCGCGTCACAGGCGGGGACTGTCACCTCGAGCGGTTTCTCGACGATGACGTGCTTGCCGGCGCGAAACGCCTCGGCGGCGAGGCTGCCGTGGTGACCGCTTGGCGTGCAAAGAGTGATCACGTCAATGGCCGGATCTGCGAGCACGGCGGCCCAAGTCGCCGGATTAAGAGAGTATTTTGCCGCGAAAGCTTCGGCGCGGGCGGGGTCAATGTCCACGCAATGGGTGAGGAGAGCGAGTCCCGGTAGTTCCTTCAGCGCCTGGGCCTGAGTGGGCGCGATTGCACCGCAGCCGACCAGGGCGAAGCGAAGGGGCGCGGCTGAAGGGGCGGAGGGGTGGGACGGTGCGGACATGGGAAAAGTGAGGCAATACGACCGCGAATGATACGTGACGCTGCCGAATCAAATCAACGCCGTAAACCTGGGCTGCATTGCAAAACGGAGAAAAAAGAATCCCGCATCGCGAATGCGATAGGAGCTGGACGGCGGGCAAGTCGCCATGCCTTTAACCCGTGCCAGAAGGTCGAATGCGGCCGAACCGATTTGGGGGTGTTTTCGCCCGGCCGCGGTCATGCCTACGAACTTGAATTCGGTTCGGGTTTGCCAGGGCGCAGGGCGGTTGCGTGCGAAAGTCGCACGGGGCTTTGCAACTCTCACGGGATCGGTTTTAGCTTCGTCATTATGATCCCTCGTCTCTTCGCTCTGGCTCCGTTACTGGCCGCGTCGCTCGTGTTCGTGGGCTGCGGCAGACCTGATGCCTCCGCCCCGTCAGCGGCGTCCAACTCCGCTGCCGCGCCCGCGCTCACGCCGATTATCGTTCAGCTCGACTGGGTGCCTGAGCCGGAGCATGGCGGCTTGTTTCAAGCCCAGGCGCGAGGCTGGTTTCGCGAGGCCGGGCTCGACGTGACCCTCGTGCCGGGCGGGCCCAATGCCCTCGTCAACCAACGCGTCGCCACCGGCCAGGCCCAGATCGGGCAGGGCGAAAGCGTGACCACCCTGCTCGACACCCATAAGGGCCTCCCGCTCCTGCAGGTCGCGGCGGTTTTCCAAAATGATCCGTCGGTTTTCCTGCTTCATGCCGATAATCCCATCCGCGATTTCAAGGACCTCGCGGGGCGGAAGATCATGGCGCGTCCGGGTTGGATCTTCCTCGATTTCCTGCGGCAGAAATACGCGATGGATTTCACCATCATCCCGTTCAATTTCTCGGTCTCCAACTTCATCGCCGACAAGGAATTCATCCAGCAAGGTTACTACATCGCCGAGCCGTTTTTCATCACCCAGGGCGGCGCGCCCGCGCCACGTTACCTCTACGCCTGGGATGCGGGCTACGATTCCTACGCGGTGCTCATCGCGAACTCCGAGTGGGCGAAGAAAAACCCCGCCGCATTGCGTGGGTTCCTCGCCGCCTACATCCGCGGCTGGCGCGATTACATCGAGGGCGATCCGACTCCCGCCCACGAGGCGATGAAGCTGGCCAACCCGAAAAACACCGACGCCTTCCTCACCTTTTCCCGCAAGATGATCGTGGACGAAAAACTCGTCGTCGGACGCGACGCCACCGACTCCACCCGAATCGGCCGGCTCGATCCCGCCCGCTACGCCACGCAGCTCAAAATCGTGGAGGATTTGAAACTCATTCCGGCCGGCGCGCTCAAGGTCTCCGACGTCATGACGACGGACTACTTGCCTGCCTCGCCTTGAGTCTGGTTGTTTCCCGCGTGCCGCCGCCTGATTCCCACCCGCAACTCCTCCGCTGTCGCGGTCTCACGCTCGCGCTCGACGGGGTGCCACGGCTGATGGGTATCCTGAACGTCACCGACGACTCGTTTTTCGACGGCGGCCGTCACCTTGCGCTTGAGGCGGCGCTCACCCGCGCCCGGCAGCTTGTCGCCGAGGGGGCGGACTTGCTCGATATCGGTGGGCAGTCCACGCGCCCCGGCTACACTGAAATCACCGCCGCCGAAGAAATCTCGCGCACTGCCCCGGTTATTCGCGCACTCGCGGCGGAGTTCCCTGCGCTCCCGCTCTCGATAGACACCTACAAACCCGAAGTTGCCGCCGCCGCGCTCGAAGCGGGCGCACACCTTTTGAACGACATTCACGGCCTCCAAGGTCCGGCTGGCCCAGAACTCGCGCGGCTCGCGGTTGAGGCCGGCGCCGCTGTCGTGCTCATGCACAATGATCCAGTCTTGCGCGAACTCCTTCCCGACGTTGATCCGATCCCGAGTGTGCTCGCCTGGCTGCGCCGCAGCCTCGACCTCGCTGCCGTCGCCGGCCTGCCCGCCGACCGGATCGTGCTCGATCCGGGCATCGGCTTCGGGAAAACCCAGGCGCAGAATCTTGCCCTGCTTGCGCGCCTCCACGCGCTGCATGCGATCGGCCAGCCGCTCTTGCTCGGAGTGTCGCGCAAATCCGTGATCGCCCACGCCTGCCCGGGCCTCGCGCCGGAAGATCGCCTCGAAGGCACGCTGGCCCTCACTGCGCTGGCGGTGCGCCAGGGCGTGCAGTTGCACCGGGTGCATGACGTGCGAGCAAATCAACGTGCGGCGCGCATGGCGTTTACGTGGCGTGAGGCGGCGGGGTGCGTCGCGCCGTCGCTTTGAGCTTTCGCAGGCCCCGTGGTCTCGCCAAGGCTGGAGGCTTGTCTGATCCCATCACACCGCCCTCCGCTGTCGTCTCCGCCGCCAAACCTGCCGCCTCCAAACCGGTCAAGGTCATCTCGGGCGGACAACTCGCGCTGGCGGCGTTCGCGGGGCTGTTGGTGCGCACCTGGGCCAGTTCATTGCGCATCGTGACGCTGCGCATGGACCGCGAACTTTTTGCGGAGGCGGAGAAGCCCACCCTCTTCGTGCTTTGGCATAACCGTCTGTTCATCGCGGCGGAGATTTCGCGGCGCTACCGTCCGAGTCGTCCGCTGCACGCACTGGTGTCGGCGAGCAAGGACGGCGCGTGGTTATCGGCTTTTTTTGAAAAGGTGGGGCTGCGCGTGGTGCGCGGTTCGAGCCACCGCGGCGGGCGCGAGGCGGTGTCGTCGCTGGTGCAAGTCCTGCGCGCGGGGAACGATGCGGGCATCACGCCGGACGGACCGCGAGGACCTTGCTACGGTTTTAAACCGGGCGCGTTGGTCGTGGCGCGGCGCGCGCAGGTGCGGGTGGCGATGGTGGGGCTGGTTTTCTCCCGGAGCTGGCGTTTGCCGAGCTGGGACAAGTTTCACCTGCCGCATCCCTTCTCCACCGTCTGGTTGGAGACCAAGCTGATTGATGCGGAAACGCTGGCGGCGGAAGATGCTGCCGAGCGGATCGAGCTGGCCTTGTTGCAGATGAACCCGGACCCCGAGCCTTTTGAGTCCGGCGTGGTGGTGTAGACGAAGCGCGCCGAACTTCGGGGTTCAGGCGGCGGCGAGCCTGCGATCAGAAGGTCGGCGACAGAACGACACTCGAACCAGGGAGCACGGTGTAGTCTTCGCCGGAGCACCAAACCTCGTCGTTGATCAAAAACTTGCAGACGATCGGGTGGCTGGTCTCGGGAAGCGTGATGGTCCAGAGATCGCCGGCCGCGCAATCGAGCAAAATGCCTCTTTCCCAGCTCAGGCCGGCACCCTCGCCGCGCAGCGTAAGGGTGTTGCCGAAGCCGACATCTATGGCGGCGACGATAGTGGTGCTTTGGTTTACGGGAGCAGCGGGCGCGGCTTTGGCTGCGACCTTCTTCGCGGCGGGAGTCTTCTTGATCGCCGGTGCGGCTTTGGTGGCGGGCGCGGCTTTTTTAACCGGCGCGGCTTTTGCGACCGGGGCGACGGCCTTCTTGGCTGGGGTCGCTTTCACGGCGGGTGCGGCTTTGGCGGCTGCGGCTTTGGTAGTGGTTTTTTTCATTGTCGTGGAGGTTGGAAACAGAGGATGCAGGCTTCGCTGCCGATGCTTGCGGTGAGCGTAGGATTAAATACTCAGTGGCGCACTCAATAGCAATTTCGAGACCAAGGCTGTCGGAGGAATGATTTAACCCAACTGTAGCCTAAACGGACCGCTAATACTCCGGACACGTCCGGCGGGCCGGTAAGATGAGGAAGCAACCAGGGGGGCGAAAGGGTTGTCTCGTTGTCTTGCATCATTTTGCGGCGTGCCTTCTGCTCCGGGCCGCGAGGCGCTGACGGCAGTTTTTCCGCCGGCTCCTATTCGACTCTTTTTCGATGCTCACGGTCACCGATCTCCACGTTTCCTACGGCGCTATCAAGGCGTTGGACGGCGTTTCGTTTGAAGTCCCGGCGGGGGCAATCGTCACGCTTATCGGCGGCAACGGCGCGGGTAAGACGACGACCTTGCACACGCTCTCGGGTCTGCTGCGGCCGACCCGGGGAAGGATTATGTTCGCGGGGCGCGATATCACGACGCTGCCGACGCACGAGATTGTCGGGCTGGAGCTTTGCCAAGTGCCGGAAGGCAGGCTTGTGTTTGCCGAACTCACGGTGCGGGAGAACCTCGACCTTGACGCATACCTGCGGCACGGGCGCGCCGCAATCGCCGCGACTCTCGATCATGTTTACGAGCTGTTCCCGCGTCTCGCCGAGCGACGCGGACAGGTGGCGGGAACGCTTTCGGGTGGTGAACAGCAGAGGCTGGCAATCGGCCGCGCGTTGATGAGCGCGCCGAAGTTTCTGCTTCTCGACGAGCCATCGCTGGGCCTCGCGCCGCGTCTGATCGAGACGATCTTCGAGCGAATCGTGGCGATCAACCGATCGCAGGGCATCCCTATCCTGCTGGTGGAGCAAAACGCCCGCCTCGCGCTGGCGGTTTCGAGCTACGCCTACGTGCTCGAAAGCGGGCGCATCGCGTTGCACGGCCCGAGCGCCGAACTCGCGAACGATCCACGTCTCAAGGCGGCGTATTTGGGCGGGTGATACAAAGACTTCGGGAAATCAGGTCGTCTACCGCGAAGGCGCGAAATTTGCAATGGCGTGACGATGATTTGGTCTTGAAACGCGTTGTTTAACTCGGTCGCGAGTTTTTCGGCTGCCGCGGACGAAAACCGGGAAGTCGGGTGGCTGCATACCGATTGCTGAGAATGCGGTCCGTGGTGCGAAGGGCGATTTTTCAGCGAATGTGGCGATAGGACCGACAATCGCTGTGATGAGCGCGCTGGGCGCGCACCAAAAGGATGACGTTTTTCCGGCGATTAATCTTACGAACGGCGCAAATCAGAAAAACGAAGAGCACGGTGATGAATACCGTCCACACGATCAAGTCACCGAATCCTTCTAACTTCAGGGTTTCCATGGTGGTAGGTCAGGGGTTGGCAATCGGGGAACGAAGACGGGGTTTATTTGTTAGCCGGACCGCGGCTCTGTCTGCTCTGAGGGGCGTCATCATTCATGTCCGACATGCCGTTCATCATCGGGCACTCGGCCATGGACTCTTTACCCATGTCCATGTGAGCCATCATGTGGCCCATCATCTTTTCATGCAGCGCTGTCTCTTTGGCGTGCAGCGTGGCGCGCTGCTCCACCAGTCGGGTTAGGATGGCGGCCATGAGGCCGGTCTTTTTCCGTTCCGGCGCGGAATTCATTTCGGCCACCTGCTCGGAGAGTGCGGCATCCTGCGCCTTGAGTTCGGCCATCATCTGATGCTTCTGCTCCATCGTCTCGCGGCAGCACTTCATCATGTCCTCACTGTGCTTGGATTTGATCTCGGGTCGGGTGACGGATTGGGCGTAAATGGCTGGGGTTAGGAAAAGGCCGGTCAGGATAAAAAGAAGGCCGATGGCTTTGGGGAGACGGGATGGATTCGACATGGTTTTTGATGTTTCGTTCTCAATATGCGCTTTTCGTAATCGCGGCGCTATCAGGTGAAAACCCACCGAAAACCGAGTCGGTTGCGGCGACGCGAGGAACTGTGTTTTTCAAAAACGAAGATCAGCCGATGCCCGCTTTGGCGGCGGCTAATCTCTCGCGAGCGAGACGGCGTTCCCAATACCAAGCGTAGAAGACGGGAACGGAGAAGAGTGACGCGACGTCGAAGATCATGCCGCCGATCACGGGGAGCATCATGGGCGTCATCACCTCGGCACCGCGACCGGTTGCCCAGAGCACGGGCACGAGCGAGAGCATTGTCGTGGCGTTGGTCATGATGGCGGGGCGGCGGCGGCGGAGGCCGGCTTCGAAGATGCGCTGGTTCACGTCGTCCATGTCGCGCGGCAGGGTCTTGAATTTTTCCTGAATATAAGTGCCGAGCAGGATGCCGTCATTGAACATTACGCCGAGCAGCACGAGGAAACCCACAGTCACGGCGGTGGTGAGCTGCGCGCCCCAGAGCCACACCAGCACAAAGCCGCCGGCGGTGGTGACGGTGGCGTTGCAGCCGACGATGACGGCGGTGATCAACCACGAACGCGTGCCGATGAAAATAAGCACGACCATCACGGAAAAGGACGCGGCGATGACCCAGGTGAGGGTGCGGTCGGCCTTGAGTTTTTGTTCGTAGCGGCCAACCCAGCGGTAGGTCGCGCCCTTCGGCAGCGTGAGTTGGCCGGAAGATAGTGCGGCCTGGAGGCGGGTGTCGGCGGCGTTGACGATGTCCACCTCGGCGGCGCCGGGGGCGGCGTTGAACATGACGTATTGGGTGCGTTTGCCGCCTTCGGAGCGGATCGCCATCGGCCCGATGGTGTAGGTGAGGCCGAGCTCGCTCGGGCGTTGCGCGACGACCAGCGGCGCGGCGGCGGCGGGCAGCGGGTCGCCGGCGGGCACGGTCAACTCGGAGCGGGTGGCGTCGAGGACGACATAGTTGCGCTGGGTGGCGAGCGGGAGCGTGGCGAGAAAGCTTTGCGCGGTGGCGGGCGCGGCGAAGGCGAGGGTGTAGGTCGTGGGTGTGGCGAGCAGGCTGGAAAGCGGAACGGCGCCGTGCTGGCCGGCCATGCCGACCTGGAGGCCGAGCAATTCGTCGGAGTCGTCGCGCCGCTCGCGGAGGTAGCGGATGCGGACCGGATAACGCAGCGCGCCCTCGACGGAGAAGGTGATGGGCATGCCACCGAAGGCGGTCTCGACGCCATCGAGCACCATTTCCTGGGTGAAGCCGAAGCGGGCGATTTTTTCGGGGTCGAGGCGGACCTCGGCGTAGGGCTTGCCGCCCTCGCGCTGCATCTGAGCGTCGGCGGCACCGGGCGTGGCCTGAATGATTTTCTCGGCGGACTCGGCGAAGGATTCAAGCGCGGCCTGGTCGTCGCCCAAAATTTGCAGCGCCATGAGGCTGCGGATGCCGGTGGAGAGCATGACCACGCGGGTCTCGATGGGCTGCAACCAGCTCGGTGCGACGCCGGGCAAATCGGTGGCGGCGGCAAGGCTGGCGCGGACCTCGGCGAGGGTGCGCGGGCGGTTGACGGTGGTGTCGTGCGGGCCGGGCATGGCGACGATGGGCCAGTCTTTGTAAGGTTTTAAAACTACGACGGTTTCGATCATGCCGATGGGAGCGGGATCGAGGGCGGTCTCGGCGCGGCCAAGTTTGCCCATGACGCCGGCGACCTCGGGCACGGACTCGATAGCGCGGTTTTGAATCATCATTACGCGCTGCGTTTCGCCGAGGCCCGCGGTGGCGGGCACGGAGGGCATGAAGAGCAGGCTGCCCTCGTCGAGCGGCGGCAGGAAACTCGCGCCGATGCCGGGAAACCAGCGGGTGAGGGTGGCGTCGAGGTGGGTGCGGCCGAGGTCGCCGCCGACGAGGGAGAAACCTTGGCGCAAGGGCCAGCTCAGGCGGGTCCAGCCGAGGCCGACGAGGTAGCCGCCGACGGCGAGGCTCGCGATGGTGAAGGCGAAAATGACCTTGTGGCGCTGGATGCGGGTGTAAGCCCAGTCGTAAACGAAGTGGATGGCGCGGCTGGTGGGGTTGTGCTCGTAGTCCACCAGGCGCTCGCGACCGAGGCGCCAGACGGCGGAGCCGACGAGGGCAGCGAGAGCGGGGGCGAAGAGCCAGCCCGGCACACTTAAGGACCAGCGCTCGTGGTCGAGCGGGAGGGTGTAGCCGTCTTTCCAGAACCAGCCGAAGGCGAGGCCGGCGGCGAGGGCGCTGAGGATGATCAGCGGCGTCTTGCGCACCTGCCAGGGCGGCAGCAGCAGGCGGCA
>JAIYBI010000091.1 GCA_027488595.1 Opitutaceae bacterium
CCTGCTGACCGGCGAGCCCGCCTCCGCCGGTGCGCCCCGCCAGCCCCACCTCGGCTACATCTGCGGCAACATGTCGCCGCCCACCGAAGGCCGCCCCGCCCTGCTCACCCATCGCGAGGTGGAGACGATTTTCCACGAGTTCGGCCACCTGCTGCACCACCTGCTCGGCGAGGTGCCGGTAAAGTCGCTCAACGGCGTCAACGTCGCCTGGGACTTCGTCGAGCTGCCCTCGCAGATCATGGAGAACTGGTGCTGGGAGCGCGACTCGCTCGATCTCTTCGCCCGTCACCACGAAACGGATACACCGCTGCCTGAGGAGTTGTTCGCCAAAATGAAGGCGGCGAAAAATTTCCGCTCCGCCTGCGCGACCATGCGCCAGGTGCAACTCGCCAAGATGGATCTCCTCCTGCACGTGCGCAGCGGCGAGTTCATCGAGGGAGACCTCGAAGCCAAGGCGCGCGAACTCATCGCCGACTGCATGGTGCCCACCGAGCCGCCGGCGCGCACGCTGGTGCGCCGCTTCGGCCACCTGTTCTCCGATCCGGTGGGCTACGCGGCGGGCTACTACTCCTACAAGTGGGCGGAAGTGCTCGACGCGGATGCGTTCACCCGTTTCCAGCGCGAAGGAATTTTCAACCGTCGCGTCGGCGCGGAGTTCGTCGAACACATCCTCAGCCGGGGCAACAGCGAGGATCCGGCGGAGCTGTTCCGCCGTTTCATGGGACGCGAGCCCGATCCGCAGGCCTTGCTCGTGCGCTGCGGGTTATCGGCGTAGTGCTACCGCACCGCCCCGCCGTGCTTTACACCACGCGGGTCGGCACGGTATACCGACACCCTCCCTTTCCGATGCCCACCACGCTCCCTCCCGCCGCCCTGCTCGCCGGCCAGCACGCCTGCGCCATGGTCTACTCCGCCGATATCCGCCGCGAACTCGCCGGACTTTGCACGCTAAAGGTGGATGCCGTCACGCCGGATGATCTCTCCGTCCACGCCGACGGCCTGCGCGATGCGGAGTTTCTCTTCACAAGCTGGGGAGCCCCCAAGCTCAATGCCGCCAACCTCGCTTTGATGCCGAATCTCCGCGCCGTGTTTTACGCCGCCGGCACCATCAAGAGCATCGTCACCGACGAGTTTTGGGCGCGCAATATCCCAATCTGCTCCGCCTGGGCGGCCAACGCCGTGCCCGTAACCGAGTTCACCTTCGCCCAGATCATACTCGGGCTGAAACAAGTGCATCGCTTCCCCGCCCTCATGCGCGCCGCCCGGGCCAAAGGCTGGCCTGCGGGCTACGAGGGCGTAGGCGCCTTCGGCACCACCGTGGGCCTGGTTTCCCTCGGCCAGATCGGGCGCCGCGTGGCTCAAATGTTGCGCCAGCTCGATGTGAAGGTGCTCGCCTACGATCCCTTTTGCCCGCCCCACGTGGCGAAGGAAATGGGCGTGACCCTGGTATCTCTGGAAGAGGTTTTCGCCCGCAGTCGCGTGGTGTCTCTTCATGCCCCGTGGCTGAAGGAGACCGAGGGCCTGATCACCGGCGCGCTGCTCGCTTCGATGCCTGCCGGCGGCACTTTTATCAACACCGCGCGCGGCGCGATCGTGAACGAGCCCGAGATGATCGCCGTGCTCCAGGCCCGCCCCGATCTCACCGCCGTGCTCGATGTGACCTGGCCCGAGCCGGCGCCCGCCGACTGTCCGCTCTACGATCTGCCCAATGTCTTCCTGACCTCGCACATCGCCGGCTCGGAGCAAGGAGAGTGTGCCCGCATGGCCCGCTATATGATAGCCGAGTATCACCGTTTCCTGCACGGCGAACCCCTGCAATGGAGCGTCGGCCGCGAGGCCGCCGCCCGCATGGCTTAACGATCGCAAGAAAACCACCCCTGCCCCTTCGCCTCCGCCATGCGCCACTGCATTTACCCCGGCACGTTCGATCCGTTTACCTTCGGCCACCTCGACGTGCTTCAGCGCGCGGCGAAGCTTTTTGACCACGTCACGGTGGCGATCGCCAGCAACCCGGGCAAGGGGCCCATCTTCACCCCGGAGCGACGGATGGAGCTGGTGCGCGCCAGCACCACCCACTTGCCCAATGTAAGCGCCACCGTGTTCGACGGCCTGCTGGTCGAGTTTGCCCGCGCCCAGAATGCGACCGCGCTTATTCGCGGCCTGCGCGCTCTATCCGACTTCGAGTTCGAATTCAATATGGCGCTGATGAACCGCCATCTCGAACCCGAGATCGAAACGCTCTTCGTGATGCCCCGCGAAGCCTACAGCTACACCAGCTCCAGTCTGGTCAAACAGGTCGCCAAGCTCGGCGGCGATGTTTCAAACTTCGTTCCACCCGAAGTCATCAAGGCCCTGCGAGAGATTTACCCGCCTCGCGCTTGAGTGAGGGAGGCGATGCAAATCAACCGGCGAGCAACCGACCGCACCCGGCGTAACCGCCGGAGAGGGTCTGGATGATCTTCACCAGCGGGAGAAAGAGCGCGATGACGATGGTGCCGACCACCACGGCCATGAATACGATCATGATCGGCTCGATGATCGAGGTGATGGACGTGACGGCGTTATCCACCTCTTCGTCGTAGGTGTCGGCGATGCGCGTAAGCATCTCGGGCAGCGCGCCGGTTTCCTCGCCGACTTCCACCATTGACGTGACCATGGTCGGGAAAATCTTCGTGGCTTCGAGGGGCTTGCCTACGCCTTCACCCTCTTTCACGCGATCGTGAACCTGGTTGAGCGCATCGGCGATGAGTGAGTTACCCGAGGTGTCGCGGGTGATGATGATGGCCTGAAGGATCGGCACGCCGGAAGAAAGCAGGGTGCCGAAGGTGCGGGTAAAGCGGCCGACGGCGGCTTTCAGGAAGAGCGGGCCGAAGGCGGGGATATTGATTTGCACCCAGTCCACGGCGCGGCTGCCGGCCTTGGTTTTGCAGAGCATGCGGAAACCGACGACGGAGCCGACGATGATGCCAATTGTCGCGAGAATCTGGTTTTTGAGGAAGTTTGAGACGCCGATGACGCCCTGGGTGAGCAGAGGAAGCGGTGTGCCTTTGAGCAGGCCGGAGAAGATCTCCTCGAACTTCGGAATCACGAACACCATCAGCGCCGCGACGATGAGCACGGCCACGCACATGATGATGACGGGGTAGGTCATGGCGGCCTTGACCTTGCCCTTGATCTTCTCGGCCTTCTCCATGAAGCGCGCGAGACGGTCGAGCACGGTGCCGAGCACACCGCCCGCTTCGCCGGCCTTCACCATGTTGACGTAGAGGCGGTCGAACACCTTCGGGTGTTGAAGCAGGCCATCGGAGAAAGTGCCGCCGGACTTGATGGACTCGCCGATCTGTTCGAGCACGTATTTGAAGCCGAGGTTTTTCTCCTGCTTGGCGAGCGTTTCGAGCGAACGCAGGATGGGCATGCCGGCGTTGACGAGGGTGGAGAGCTGGCGGGTAAAGACGGCGAGACCCTGATTGCTGATGACCTTGCCGATGGCCATCGGACGGCCCTTCTTTTTCGTCGGTGCGGCCTGGGCGGTGAAGGCGGTGCCGGCGGCGTCGGGCCGGGCCATTTTTGCGCCCATTTTGAAACCCGCGCCGGCGGCGACGACCGAGGTGGGCATGAGGCCCTGGCCCTTCAGGTCGAGCGCGGCCTGTTCGGGGGAGGCGCTTTCGATGACACCCTTTTTATCTTTGCCGGTGGAGGAATCGATTGCGATGTAAGTGAACTTAGGCATGGGGAGGGGAGGTTAGAAAATGACCAAGGACGAATGACGAGTGCGGGAAACGGTTTGCTGGAAAGACGAATAGCGCTCGGACGCAGGAAGGCAACAACGCCCGCTGCCGGGTCACGAGAGAGGAGTCA
>JAIYBI010000194.1 GCA_027488595.1 Opitutaceae bacterium
GCCGCTCTTTGACGAGGAACTGGTCGCGGTGGTCGCAACGGGGGATGCGTTGGCAAAACGCGCGACGGTAACGATGGAGGACCTCGCGGCGCGGTCGCTCATCGTTGCTCCGGCGGGCTACGGCACACGCACGCTGATTCTAAAAGCATGCGCCCAGGGACGGCGTGCGCCTGTGTTTGCGGTCGAGACGAGTTCAGTGGAAGTGGTCTTGAGCACGGTCGCGGCTGGCGGCGGGGTGGGTGTGCTGCCGGAGGCGGCCCTGTGGGGGCGGGAGACTGAACCGAGGCGCAAGAGTGTAGGCGGAAGCGCACGGGAGACGGGAGCGTCGAATGCCGGAGGCTGCAAAATCGTGCGCATCGTGCGACCCGCGCTGCGCCGGAGAATCGGTTTCCTCGACGTGCACGGCGCGCAGGCGCGGCCGGCGGCGGAGGTTTTCATGCCGCTGGTGCGGGCGGCGGTAAAGGAGCTCGGCGGCGACCGGGCTTAGCTGAGCAGAGGAGTGCCGATGCGGGAGGCGACGCCGACGGAAGATCAGCGGCTAAGCGCGTTGCGGAGAAACTCAATCTGGCCCCTCATGTGGGGATCTTGGGCGATCATGTTGTCCACGGATTTGCAGGCGTGGATAACAGTGCCGTGGTCGCGACCACCGAAGGCGTCGCCGATGTCCTGGAGGGAGTGTTTGGCGATGAGCGTGCGGGTAAGATACATCGCGATCTGGCGGGGGATGGCGATGTTGTTGGGACGACGCTTGCTAGTCATGTCGCTGTGGCGGATCTGAAAATGATCGGCCACGCGCTTTTGAATGACCTCCAGGGTGAGCTGATTTTGCGCCTGCTCCATGAGCACATCCTTCAGGAGCATCTCTACGGTGGGAAGATCGAGGGGCTTGCCGGTGAGTTGGGTGTGGGAAGCGACCTTGAGCAGCGCACCTTCGAGGCGGCGGATGTTGCGCGAAATGTGTTGCGCGATGAAGGCGGCGATGGGCGCAGGCAGGTCGCACTTCATGGCGGCGGCCTTGGTGCGAAGGATGGCGAGACGGGTCTCGAAGTCGGGCGGTTGGATATCGGCGGGCAGTCCCCACTCGAAGCGGGAGACGAGGCGGGCCTCGAGCTTCTCGATCTCGGAGGCCCGGCGGTCGCTGGAGAGGACGATCTGTTTGCCGGTGCCGTGGAGGTCGTTAAAGGTGTGGAAAAACTCCTCCTGACTGCGCTCTTTACCGGCGAGAAACTGGATGTCGTCAATGAGGAGCACGTCCACGTGGCGGTAGCGCTGGCGGAACTTGATCAGGCCATTCTCCTGAATCGCCTGGATGAAGTCGTTGGTGAATTTCTCGGCCGAGAGGTAAGCGACGCGGGTGTCGGGCCGTCGCTGGAGAATCGCGTGCCCGATGGCATGCATGAGGTGAGTCTTGCCGAGGCCGGTCTCCCCGTAGAGGAAGAGCGGATTGTAGGACTGGCCGGGCGCGTCGGCGACGGCGCGGGCGGCGGCGGCGGCCATCTGGTTGTTATCACCGACGACGAAGTTCTCGAAGGTGTTTCGCGGATTGAGGGAGGAATTCTGGATGGGGCGGTCCTCGACGCGGACGACGCGACGGGGCGCCACGGACCGGGGTTTGGCCGGAGTGAACGGAGTGCTGCTGGAGGAATCAGCGGTGATCTTGCGGAGCTTGACCGACATCTCGCGACCGGAGGTGAGGCGAAGGCGCTGCTGGATGAGATCAATGTAATTATCGTTGATCCAAATCGCGGCAAAGTCATTAGGCACGCCCAAGGTCATCTGCTCGGGGGTAGCCTCCACGCAGACGATGGGGTCGAACCACAGCTTGAAAACATCCTCGGGAAAAAGGCTGCGAAGATCTGCTTTGGCGGAGTCCCAAAGGGTAGGCGTGGCGGACGTTACGGGCATGTGACGGGCGAAGGTGGAGTGAAGGTTTATTCACACCGATCGGACGGGAAGCACTTTCGGCACGGACTGAACGCCAGAAAAAGCCGCGGACAACGAAGAGAGAAATTGGGAAGCAGGGCTGGAAAAGCCGGCATCGGGAAGTGCAATTCGCATGATATTGCTCTTCAATTGGTTACGGAAAGCTCTCAAAGGTATACGGAATAATCGAACGACAGTGACGTGTGAAAGAACAAACCCGCAAAAGCGGAGATGAGTGGCGAGAGGCGAGTAACAGGCAGGCGGGAAAGACTGACAAGCGGAAGTTTCCAACAAGTTATTCACCGAGTCTTGGCGTATAACTTTTTCCGTTTTTTTCGTTGCCAAAACAGGCGCGGGAAAGCGCCGCGGATTTCACCTCTGAAAAGTGCGTAACCAAATCGTCACTACGGTGACGATTTCGCCTGATTCTAGTTGGAGGCGGGACGAGTGGGCGCGGCACGAACCGGGGTGGGCACGACCTCCAAGGCTCCGGACGCTGCGGACGCAGGAGTGGCCGAGGGTGGCACAAGTGCGTCGAGGCGGGTCTGGATGCTGCGCAAGCGAGCGGTAAGCTGGGCCTCTTTCTCGCGGCGCTGGGTGCTGTTAAGCAGGCTGAACTCGGAGGCGTCGCGCACTATATTGGCGGGCAAAAGCAGCAGGCGGGTGACGACGCCCTGATCCTTGACCGAGCTCAGGTAGAGCGCGGTGAGCTCGTGCGAGAGGGCGAGGGATTCTTGAGCGAGACCTTGGGTAAGCTGCACCTGGGTGCCGAGACGCTCGTTGCGGGCGAGCTCAGAAGTCAGCACGCCAGTGACCTGCGCGGAGATTTGGTCGCCGTAACGTGCGAGCGATTCGCGGGTGAGATTCTGATCGCCGGCGATCTGGGCGAGGATGGGCTGGATGCGCTCGTTGAGGCGACCGGAAACCTTGTCAATCTGGGCGTTTTGCATCTGCTCCGCCTCTTCCGGGGTCTTGGGGAGCGGGTTGTAGGGGTTGAGCTTTTGGGCGACGGCTTCGGCGAGCTGGTTGACCTTCTCGGCGTTCGCCTTGGCGATTTGCTCCTCGGTCTGGAAAACCTCGGCGGAGCGCTGGGTGATGGCGTCCTTGAGGAGCTGGTTGACGGCCTCGATCTGCTTGCGAGTCTCGGCGGCGGATTGCGCGAGAGCGGTGGCGTTGGCCTCGCGCAGCGCGTCCATCGCGCGTTGTTGCGCAGGGAGGACTTGGGTATTCACGTAGTAGGCGTAACCGGCGAGGAGACCGCCCATCAGAAGAACGGTGACGAAGATTGCGGGCGCTTGCTCTTTGAATTTTGACATAACCGGAGGCTAACACGAACGACGTCGAAAACGGAGCGAAACTTTATCGGACTACTTTAAGCGCTGCGGAAACAGCTTTTGACCGTGGCCCAGTGTGCACCACGCTCCCTCGTTCCACGCTGCATTCACCATGAGTCTCAACCGTTCCGAGCAGATCACCTACGACTACCTCCACGCCAACCCGGACGAACTCCGGCATTGGCAAGATGCGGTGCGTGCAGCCGCCCGCCAGCGCCCAGACGTGCACGCCGCCGCGACCACCCTCGAGCACGACCTCTGGTCCTACTTTCTGGAACGCGCAGCGGTGGTGGAGCCCTTTCGCAGTGCCGTCCGCCACCAAGGACCGACGCGCACCAGCATGAAAAATCTGGCCGAACTCCTACTACGGCTCTGGGCTCCCACGCCGCTGAAGCCAGTCACACCCGACCGCGCTCACCGCTGATCTATAAAGGACACTGGCACGCACCATGCAACGGTCAGGTGAATTCGCTGAATTTTTTGAAAGATCCTGCAATCTGACATCGACAAGACAAAGAAGCGTTAGCACAGATACTCACAAGTTACCCACACATGGCAATCTTGAGCGGGACTCAACTCCCCAAATCACGGTCCAAGGTCTCTGCGAAGGTTAAAACTTTCGTCTTAGACACCAACGTCCTCCTCCACGACCCCGAGTCGATCTTCAAGTTCGAGGACAATAATCTGGCGATACCGGTCGAAGTTCTGGAGGAACTCGACGCCATCAAGACGGAGCAATCCACGGAGCGAGGCCGCAACGCCCGCCGCGTGCATCGCATCCTCTCGGAGCTCCTGCCGGACTCCCGCTCGATGCACGAGGGCGTCAAACTCCCGCGCGGAGGCACGCTCTCGGTCATCATCAATCCCTACATCACCGACCCGTCCAAGCGCGACCTGCCCTCGATGCAGGCCTTTCGCGCCATCCTCCCGGACCTCGGAAAAAAGGATAATCGCATCATCGCCGCCGCACTCTACGTGCGCGACACCTACCAGCCCCCGACCATCCTCGTCACCAAGGACGTCAATGTCGCCCTCAAGGCCCGCGCCGTCGGCCTCGAGGCACAGGATTACCTCAACGACAAGGTGGACAAAGTGGACGACGAGGGCGACTACCGCGAGGTCGCCGTCACGATCTACGAGCTCCAGCGTTTCTGCTCCGAGGGAGAGTTCACCCTCGAGGACGAGGCCGCGAAAGATCTCACGCTCAACGAATACGTCCTGCTCCGCTCCTCCGAAGGCAAGACCATGCCCGCCCGCTACTATGGCGAAGGCACGGTGCGCCGCCTCAAAATCCCTGATTTCATCAAGGCCCCCGGAGGCATTCCCGTGCGCGGTCGCAACCTCGAACAGCAGTTCTTCATGGACGCGTTGCTCGACGATACCATCACCCTCGTCACCTGCTTCGGCAAGGCCGGCACCGGCAAAACACTCCTTTCCATCGGTTGCGCCCTGCATCAGACCCACGACGACCACTCGCGCTACGACGGCGTCTCGATCTCCCGCCCCGTGATGGCGCTTGGCAAGGACATCGGTTTCCTACCCGGCACGCTCGAAGAGAAAATGAAGCCCTGGCTGCAACCCTACTTCGACGCACTCGAGGTGCTCATCCCCTCGAAGCCGCAGAAAGATCCGCAGTTCGCCTCGAAAAAAGTCGGTAAAAAAAAGCACCACAAACACACCGAGTCCGCGCTCGCCGCGTCTCTCAACCATTCCACCTCCGGCAATCAGCCGCACCATCAGAACGGCGGCAACAACGGCGGCCCCGCCGCGCTCAAACCCTACGAGCGCTTGATCAAGAGCGGTCTCGTCGAGGTCGAGGCCCTCGCCTTCATCCGCGGCCGCTCCATCGCCCGGCGATTCTTTATCCTGGACGAGGCCCAACAGCTCACGCCCCACGAGGTGAAAACCGTCATCACCCGCATCAGCGAAGGCTCTAAAATCGTCCTCATCGGCGACCCGGCCCAGATTGACAATCCTTACGTGGACTCGCGCAGCAACGGCCTCGTTTACTGCCACGACCGCATGAAAGGCCAGAGCCTCGCCGCCCACGTAAAACTCACCAAGGGGGAGCGCTCCCGCCTCGCCGAGCTCGCGGCCGATCTGCTGTAGTCCATCCGAGGTTTCCCGACGCGCGAAAAAAGGCGCCGGGCACTCCACCCGGCGCCTTTTTTATCCAACGCCGACTCACGGCACCAGGATACATTACTCAGCTCCGGTAGTCAGCGTTCTCGCTCACGTATTCGTGCGTGAGATCGCCGCCATACACCGTCGCCTCGGCCGTGCCGGCGCCGAGTTCGACTTCAATCTCCACGCACCGCTCATGCGGCGGGTAATCCACCGTCGCCGCAAAAGCCCCGTCCGCCGTGGGAGCGCTCTGGTAGAGCTCCGCCGCCTTGAAGTGCGCGACCAGCGCCGCTTCCTTTTCGTAGTTTAATCTGAATACACCTTCGGAGAAAATCTCCAGCCCGCCAATCCGGGCGCGCAACCGCGAAAGATCCAGCGTGGATCCGGTCGCGCCTACATGTTTGCCGATGGCCTGCACGAGGCGGCCGACATTCGGGTCATTGCCCGCGACGGCGCACTTGAAGAGCGGCGCGTTCACAATCGCCTTGCCCAGCGCACACGCCGTCGCCGCATCCGGCGCGCCGCTCACCCGCACGCGCAGAACGTGCCGCACTCCCTCGCCGTTGCGCACCACATCCTCGGCCAGGTCCGCACACACGCCGCGCAACGCCGCCTCAAACGCCGCGAAATCCGTGCAAGGCACGCGACCGCTGCTCACCAGCACCAGTGTATCCGAGGTGCTCGTGTCACTGTCCACGCTGATGCGGTTAAAGGTCTCGTTCCCCACCCTCGCGAGGATCGCGCGCAGTTGCTCGCGCGGCACCGCCAGATCGGTCAGCACATACACGAGCATCGTCGCCAGATTCGGCTCGATCATGCCCGCACCCTTCGCGATGCCTACGATGCGTCCGCCGCCGAGCGCGGCCGAACGCACCTTGGGGAAAAGATCTGTCGTCACGATGCCCTCCGCCGCCGGCATGATGCTGCCGCCCGCCAGCGCCTCACGCGCCTTCGGCAACGCCGCGACCATCGCGTCCACCGGCAATCCCCAGCCTATCACGCCGGTCGAGCAGGGCAGCACTTCATCCGCCTTCAGCCCGAGCAAGGCGCCGGCGGCGACGCACAGAGCCTCGCTCGCCTCGACGCCGCCAGGAGCGCACACGTTGGAAATCTTGTTGTTGATCAAAATCGCCCCGAGCTTCGGCGCGCCCAAGCGGCGGCGACCGACGATCACCGGCGCACCCGGAAACGCGTTGCGCGTGAAAAGCGCGGCGAAATCCGCCGTCGGCTCGTCGAGCGCGATCAACGTGAGTGTCATGCGCGCGGGTTTGGGCGCCTCCTTGGGCATGAAATCGAATCGGGTGGTCCCCACGCGAAAGCCCTGCGGGAGGGCGGCCAAGCTGGAGAGCCAGGCGCGATGCGCTTCACGGGAGGAGAAAACTTCTTGGGTGCTCGACACGGGCTAAGCAGTGATGCGCGCAGGCGCGGAGTGAAGCCGATTTTCGCGTTCGGCGACATCAGCGGAAACTTGTCACAGAGATTGTTATGGCAATGCCCGCGCAGGGTGATTTACCCGAATCCCAAGTCCACCTGATGAACGTTTCCGATATCACTGCCAAAGCCAGGGTCCTCCTCGAGGCCCTGCCCTACATTCAAGATTTCCGCGGCTCCACTTTCGTCGTCAAATACGGCGGCAGTTTCATGGACGACC
>JAIYBI010000128.1 GCA_027488595.1 Opitutaceae bacterium
CCAGGCGACGTAAAACTGGGCGAGAAGCATGCGGCCCTCGCGGTTCTTTGGTGATAAAGAAATGCCAACGCGCAGGCTGTAAAAGGCCTCGCGGTATTTTTGGTCCTTCAATTCATCTTTACCCCGGCGGATAAGGAACTCGCCCCTTGCTTCCCGATACTCATCCAGCCTCCAAGGTATGAGCAGCATGTGGGTGAATTTCACCTCGCTGAACTCACGGCTGTATTTGACAAAAAGATACGCTGAAAACGCCGCTCCGATCCAGGCGACCAGGGTTAGAACAACCAACGTGACCAAGGCTTGGCGCCAAGCGACGTGGATCCGCGTGCCTTTGCGGGTATGCTGAAGCGTGATGGGGATAAGCCGCTGCCAGCCCGTCAACTGAGGCGCGGGGTCGCGATCAGTCGGCAGGATTTTGACCGCGGGTTTCGGCGAGGGAGGGGGCGGCGAGGTTTCGGCCATTCGCGGGAAGCAATGGGTAAAGCGCGCCCGTCTGCAAATCCTGACTGTTTTTCAGCGCGTCTCGCCGTTTCCGGTGCCGCTGCCCCGGTTGCAGTCCGGTGAGGATTCCGCCGCGCACGAACCGGGGAACGACTTGGCTATGACCCCGCTTCCTCGGGTTTGGTGACGATTGTGCGTCACCGCCCTTCTGGGCTTGAAGCGATACCGCTTAAACATCTTGTCCTTTGGATTCTCTTTCACCTATTTTCTAGCCGAGTCGAAGCGTCTGCAGCCCAAACCGTTTTTCTCACTCACGTCATACCAAGCTTGCGTCCATAAACCCCAAGTGCATCTCTTTGTCGCAAAACCTTCTATTCCTCATGAGCCCTACTCGCCGCCTTGCCCTGCTCTCCACTCTTTCCGGTGTTCCGGTTTTTGCCGCACCATTCCTCTCCATCGGGGATAATGCCGAGCTCTACCTCACGGCCAGCACCCAAATCCGCTACGAGGATAACGTGGGGCTTTCGCAGGATGCCTTCAAGCAGGACGACCTCATCTACGAGTTCACCCCGGGTTTCGAGCTCGTTTACGGCAAGAAGGGCAACCTCAAGAGCAACATTGCCGTTTACGAGCAGTTCGTCCGTTACACGGACTTGAATAATCTCGATTCAGAGCTCCTCAACGTCGTTTGGGATGTCAGCTACAATCTGGCAAAGCTATCGGTCTCGGCCGAGGCCGCCTACCGCCAGATCACGCAGAATAATCGCGACACCGTGGGCTTAGGCACGCTGGACAGCCGCCGTGATGTGCTGTCGGGCTCAACCAATGCGGAATATGCCTTCACCGAGAAAACCAAGGCGAGCATCGGCATTTCGTATTCGGAAACGGCCTACGCTGACGCCTTTTTCGTCGACTCCCAGTCCTACACGATTCCCGTCAACTACTTCTACGGCATTTCCCCGAAAGTGGATTTGAGCGCCGGTTTCCGCTACTCCCAGACCACGGTGGATGCGGTGAATCAAGATAGCGAAGACCTCAACTTTAACGTCGGTGCCCGTGGTGAATTCACCGCCAAACTGAACGGTTCTTTTGATGTCGGTTACACCGTGCGCAGTCCCGAAGTCGGAGACGACACCGGCGTGGTGGCGGTGAATGCCGGTCTCGCCTACGACTACTCTCCCAAGACCCAGTTCTCCCTCGACGCGCGTAGCGGCTTCGACACCAATGCACTTGGCGCGAGCCAGCGCAGCTATGGAGTGACGCTCGGCGGCAACACCCAGTTCAACGAGTCCTTCGGGGCCAATGCCTCCATCGGCTACGAGCTGGTTGATTTTGCCAGCACGCGCGAAGACAATTTCATCACCATCGGTCTGGGATTGGCCTACACCATTAACCGCCACGCGAGCTTGGCGGCCAACTACACCCATCAAAACAACACCTCGAACAGCTCACTGGTGGAGTTCGCAGCCAACACGATTTCGTTCAGCGCCAACTTCCGCTATTAAACTACCTCACCTCATTTTTGGTGAGGAACAAACGGGAGAAGCTTTCTGTCTTCTTCCGTTTTTTGTCTCTATGAGCATTCTTTCTTTACGTTTTTCCACGGCATTCAGCCGCCTCTGTGGCATGAGCCTAGCCCTTGTCTTCAGCTTATCGGCCGCTGAGCCGAGTGCTTCGGTGCCTGCGGCAGATTCAGCCGCTCCAGCGGTCTCAGCATTGCCCTCCCTTCCGGAAAAGAGCGGCAAAACGGACTACATCCTTCGCCCCTCCGATACGCTGCAAATGCGAGTTTTCCAAGAAGAGGACATGACCCGCGAGGTGTCGCTTTCCAACGAATTCACTCTTTCACTGCCCCTCATCGGCACGATTAACCTCCGCGACAAAACGGTGCGCCAAGCCGAGGATTTGATTCGCGAGCTCTACAACCGCGACTACTTGGTCAACCCGCAGGTCACACTGACGGTGGTTCGCTACGCCGAGCGCACAGTCAACGTAATCGGAGCGGTCAATTCCCCTGGCGCGGTTCCGTTTCCGATCGAGCAAGGGATGAACTTGATCGAGGCAATCACCCGTGCCGGCGGCTTCAGTCGTATCGCGAATCAGAAGGATGTTCGCATCACCCGCGCCGACGAGAAGGGAATTAGTAAAACGTTTTCGGTGAACGCAGTGCGCCTCATTGATAGCCGCGCCAGCAACCTTTGGTCGCTCGAGGTGGGCGACGTGGTTTTCGTTCCAGAGAGCACTTTTTAATCGCCGCCACTACCTAACGTCATGGATCTCACCCACAAGAAGCCCGCCCGTCCCTCCGGCGATCACAGCTACAGCGACTACAATCAAGGTTACGCCGCCGCCGGTTATGGCTACGGATACGGTTACGGCGGCGGAAGCGAGGGAGGTGCCCAGCGCAGCATAAGTGACTACCTGCTTATTCTTCGCGAGCGCATCTGGTATGTCGTGGTGGTGTTCTTGGTCGTTTTCATTTCCGTCCTGGTGCACACTTTCGGCACCACCAAGATCTACGAGTCTTACGCGAGCATCCAGATGTTGCGCGAGGATCCGAAAATCATGCTCAACCAGCAGATTTTGGAAGGCGGTATTCGCAGCACCGAGGACTTGAATACCCTGGTGAAGGTCATGGAGAGCTCCATGATCATTAAGCGAGTGGCCGACCGCATCACCGGTGAAGATCTCAAACAGTTCATGCAGCCCTACGAGAAGGGTGGTTGGAGCGGGCCGCTCACCCCGCTGGAGGTATTGGGCGCAAATCGCCGCATCGGCGTGGTCCGCGCGAGCTTGGTCGTGCAGGTCGCCTACCAGCACCCAAACCCCGAGGTCGCCGCCAAGGTAGCCAACATGTTTGTAGATGAGTTTATCGGCTGGAACACCCGTATCCGCATTGAGGAGTCGATGCGCGGTGTTGAGGACATTCAGGTCCGTATTGAGCAGCAGCGGAAGCGAGTGGAGGAGCAAGCCAGTGCCCTTCAGGAATACCGCGAAAAAAATCAATCCGGCTCTTTGGACGAGCGTAAAGACATTGTGACCGATAAACTCAAGGCGCTCAATGGATACGTTACCCAGACCGGCAACGCCCTGAAGGAGGCCGACATTCGCTGGCAGCAGGTTAAGCAGCGCCTGGAGTCCAAAGGGGATTTGACCGAGCTAAACTTCATTGCCGCGCAGGGTCTCATCAGCTCGCTGATGTCGCAGATATCCAATCAAAAGATTTCGATTGCCCAAATGCGTGAGCGTTATCGCGATCGCCACCCGCGCATGATCGAGGCCGTGAACTCACTTCAGCAGGCGGAGCAGGAGTTTGATCGCGCCCTGGTTTCAGCCACCGCCTCAATCAAGGCGCAATATGAAGCAGCCGTCTTGAATGACGAGGAAGCCCGTCGCAACCTCGCCTTGCAGGTCACGGCCTCCGAAGAGCTGGATCGTCTCTCAATCAAGTATCAGGCCCAGGAACGGGAATTCAAAATCAACGAGGCATTCCTCTCCGAACTCGTCGGCCGTATGCGGCAGATCAGCGCAGGCTCCAACATGGAGTCGCAGAACGCCCGCAAACTGGAGTCGGCCGTTCCCCCTGCTCGCAATCGCTACATCGAACCCAAGATCTCCCTCAATATCGGCATAGGTTTGGTCGGGGGCCTTGGCCTTGGCCTCGCCTTCGCCTTCTTCATCGCCTTTATTGACGACCGCGTGAAAAGCGCCTTCGACATCGAGTCGGTCGTCGGTCTGCCGCTCCTGGGCATCATTCCGCAGATCAAAAAAATGGAGCAGCCGGACAAGGCGCAGATCGTGGTCAACAATGCCGACCGGCAAGTGGCCGAGGCCTTCCTTACCTTGCACTCCAGCCTGCGCCTGCGCGATGACAGCAAGGATGCAAAGGTGTTTCTTATCACCTCGTCCATCCCCGGCGAGGGCAAGTCGTTCACCACCACAAATCTCGCCCTCACCTACGCCGCTCACGGTGACCGCGTCTGCATCGTGGACTGCGACCTTCGCAAGCCCAACATTCACAAATCCTTCCGCCGCGAGAATCTCAAGGGCCTTATTGACGTTTGCTCGGGCTCGGCCACCTTGGAAGAGTCAATCGTCAAGGATGTGCATCCGGGTCTGGATATTCTGCCCACCGGTGGTCGCGCGAAAAATCCGACCCACATCTTGAGTAACAAAGCCTTTGAGCTCATGATTTCGGACCTGCGCAAGCGCTACGACCGCATCTTGCTCGATACGCCTCCGCTGGCGGCCGTGAGTGATGCTCTCGTGATCTTGCCCTTGGCGGATGGTGCGATTTTCACGATCTTCTTTAACAAGGTCCGTCGTAAAGCCGCACAATCTGCCGCACGCCGTCTTTTGGAATCCAATGTTACTTGCTTCGGTGCCGTGTTGAACGGTCTTAATCTCGCGGTATCCGGTTATTACTACGCGCAGTATTACGACAAATCCTACAAGGATTACTATGTCGTGAGTTCGGAGGACAAGAATCCTCTCGACGGCAAGCGCGAGAAAAAGCCCGCAAAAGAAGTCGCCGCGCCGGAAGCCTGAGAGCGTTTCCCGCCCAGTTCGTTTCGTTAATTTGCCCCGGAGTTGATCCCCTCGATCAGCCCCGGGGTTTTGCTTTTCGGGGTTCTGCGAAGTTCAGCCTTTGGCGGCGGCCCGCTTGAGCCGGTCGTTGATGGCCGGGGCGAGTCCTTCCCCCCCGGGAACTTGGGCGGCGTGAATGCGTGTCCATCCCTCGCCATCCAAAACCCGCAGGGTTGCGAAAAGGTTTTTCGCCATTTCGGTCAGCTCCCCGCGTTCGCTCAGCCAGCGAAGGCGGCGAAGCGTCCCGGGCGGAAGGTGTCTAAGGTCTGCCGGTGCCGGCTTTCGCAACAACAGGCACGCATCATTCGACGCCAGTTTGACCGCGTCACGCACGTCCAGTCGTTTATGCAAAACAAGCGGAGTTCTCGGGCTGTAGTGACGCGACAACATGCCGGGTGCGGGAGCGGCTACTCCGACGGAGATGGTTTTACGGTGGGGCCTCACCAGTTTTTGGCCGAGCACACGCTCAATGGCGGCGGCGTCCAATCCACCGGGTCGAAGCAGGCGGGCTTTGGCGGGATCTGTCAGGTCCACGATAGTTGATTCTAGACCAACGAGGCACTCACCGCCGTCCAGCACCGCCCTCAGGCTCGTTCCGGTCAGGCCGTCGCGGACGTGGGCGGCCGAGGTGGGACTGATGTAGCCGAAGGAGTTTGCGCTCGGAGCGGCGAGGGGGCGGCCCGCAAGGCGGATGAGGCGGCGAAAGACCGGGTGCGCGGGCACACGAACGGCAACCGTCGGCAGACCCGCGCTGACGAGGTCGGGCACAACGGCAAGTTTGGGCAAAACCAGCGTGAGCGGTCCGGGCCAGAACGCCGCCGCGAGGGCGAGCGCTGCCGGGTTACTCCGCGCGACCCGGTCTAAATCGGCGGCGGAAGCGAGATGCACGATCAGCGGATCGGTGGTGGGGCGTCCCTTGGCGGCGAAAATTTTGGCGCAAGCGGCTGGATTAAGCGCGTCGGCGGCGAGTCCGTATACGGTCTCGGATGGCACGCCGACCAACTCACCCCGGCGCAGGAGCGCGGCGAGGCGAGCGAGATTGGCGGTGGTCGGGCGGAAGATGCGCGGACCTTGAAGAAGAGGCTCGGAACTCATGGTGCCACGGGACGCAGGGCAAAAACGAAAAAGGCCGGAGCGGTGAAACCGTTCCAGCCTTTTCTGCGAAGAGCGTGCCGGCTTGGCCGGAGGCTCTCGGTGGGGCGCGAAGCGCTTAGAGCGCAACCAACATGTTGCGGGAGCGCTTGATCGTCTTGGTGACGCGGCGCTGCTGCTTGGCGGACAAGTGGGTGTATTTGCGGGGGAGGATTTTGCCGGTGTCGGTGACGTAACGGTTCATCAGCTGGGGCTGGGTGAAAGGGAACTCCTCGGGAGTAAGACTGCGCTGGGTGGTGGTGGTTTCGGTGGTGCTCATTTTGAAAAGGGTTGTCAGCAAAACCGGCGGCACGCGGGGTTGTCAACCTGCATTCCTGGATTGTCGAATCACGCGTCGCTGGTTGGGGCGCGCAGGTCGGCCGCGAGCTGGGCGTCGCGACTCGGGCGCCAGATGAACTGATCCAGCCAGTAGTGGTTGAGTGGGAACCCGAGAAAGACCGCGGTCAGCAGGTCGCGCAGCGTGATCTCCCCAAAAAGCGGTTGTGCGCTGGTTTTTATCATCGGTATGCAGCCGGAGTGGAGTTCCAGCCCGCAGCCGAGGTAGCGGAAGGCCACCGCCATCACGATACCGGCCCCGAGGAAAACCGGTAGTCGTCCGGTTATCCAACCGGCGAGGCCGCGCATCGTGACTCCGCGGGCTTTGCGCTGGCGGTGATAAAACCAGACGATGGCGTCGTATTGCACATCGTGCGGGACGGTCAGGAGCATGGCGAAGGCGAGCAGGGGAGCCGCAGCGACCAAGGGCAACAAAGCCACGACGGCGGTGTAAGTGGTAATGACGAAAGCAAAGAGAAGCTTCGCTCCATTGAGCGACAACCCCCTCCGCCAGGCGTTCGCGGCGAGCCAGCTTTGCTGGATGATGAAGGCGCCGACAAAGACCCAGCATAGGTTTTGCACCAAGGGCAGCCACGCGGGGGCGGGTGAAAGCCCGAATGCGGCGGCCGATTCGGAGTGGTGGGTCGCAAAGGCGATCGCGGGCGCGGCGAGTGCGGCGTGCAGCAGGGTTTTTTCGCCGCGCGCGAAGGCCCCGGCGGTGGCGGTGCCGGCCTTTCGGTGATAAAGGTTAAAGATTCCCCAATGCTGGCGGATCACATGCCAGTAGGCCCAGACGATGAACCCGGCGAGGAACAGCCGCCACGGCACTGCATATGCTCCGATACCGGCGGCATGAAGCAGATAGCCCACACCGAGGGCAAGAGGCCCGGCCAGCAACCATCCAAGGCTTCCGACCAGGAGTCGCTTTTGCGTGCGCCAGGCCTCTGGGTCGAAGTAAGTGCGGGTGTAGGTGCCGATGAAGTGCGGCGTATCCACCAGCGTTACCCACACGAACCAAAGGCCCAGTGCGTCCACGCCGAGCGCGAGCAGGCCAAGCAGTGCGAGCCCGGTCCAGACCCCACCGGAAATCCAGAGAAGATCAGTCCGACGATCTATCAGCCACGGCCAGATAACCCGCTGAGGGGCGGGGGCGAAGCGTTCAAGGACGGTGGACGCGGACATGGCTGAGGAACGAGTCTGATACGCGTTGATTCAACAAGAGGAAAGTCGCGGGCCGGGGAGAGCTTGCGCACGCTATCAAGTCGTGGCGGCGGGTAACGGGGATGTTACGCCTTTGGTTGATCCGCCGGAAGAAAGTGGGCCAGCCGGCGCAGTCCCGCTCTGGCGGGGTAATAAGCGAGAACGAAAAGGAGGGGCGCGCTGAGGCTCCAAGCGGTGAAGGCGTGGACACCGGCCCAGGCAAACTTGTGGAGGAAGGCGCCGATGGTGAGTTCCTTGAATGAGCGGAGCATATCAATGACGGAGAATGGTTCCCCCTGCGCCCGCCAGATCCACTCGCCGGCGCGCACGTAGACCAGAATCATGATCAGGTGAAGCGGACTGAGGGCGTAGTTTACCGCCTGCATGAGCGGCTGGTTGAGTTTGCGCCAGAGGGCGACGCCGGCGTTCAGGCCGGTGGTGAAGCCGAAAAAGGGGAACAGCGAGCAGACGACGGACCAGGCGATGCCGGTGGCGAGTTTTTCCGGGCTGGCTCCGTGGGTGAGGAGGCCGATGAGCGGTTCGCGCACCCGGCGCTGCCAGAACCCTCGTCGCGGTGGCGGGGTAAGAGGGCCGGAGGTCTCCGGGGTGGCCGTGCTCAAGGGTGTGGGTGAATCAGGCAAACAGGAGGTTCTTGGCCCCCAAAACGTAAACCGCAAGACCGAGAACGACCGACAAACCAGGAAGGATTGCGCGTCCGGGGCGCTTGGTGGTGAAGACGGCGTCGAGTCCTCCGCCCTCGCGGCGCACGCGGGCAAGTTCCAGCAGCATGTAGAGAGCGATTGCCGGGTTGCCCCAGAGTAAAATCGTGACGAGCCAGAGGACGCGTGCGGTGGTGGTGCCCTCCTTCCACGCGACCCAGACCCAGAAGGCGATGAACGCGAGATAGGCATCGAACAGCGTGGCGATGAACCACGGATGGGTGAAAACTTCGCGCGGAATATCGAAGAGTGCGCACTGGC
>JAIYBI010000508.1 GCA_027488595.1 Opitutaceae bacterium
CCTGTGGCTCTCTTTGGCTTGCGCCGCTGCTTCTGTAGCCCACGCACAAAAATTCCCGATTTCCATTCCTGCCCATGTGGACTTCGACGGCCCCACCTCGTTTCCCCTACGCCATTGGGTAATACTGGGGGACTTCACGGAGGCTGCGGCCCTGTCCACCAACGCCGCAAAATTTGGGAATGGCTCCCTTGAAGTTAAATCCGGTGGATCCACCGAATGTTATCTCAAATTGGAACAGAATTCGACCTATCAAGTATCGGTTTGGATGAAGACATCCAGCGGCGCTGACGAAGTTCAGCTAAACGTAAACGGGCTTGCCGAGAATAATATAAGCGTGGCCAGCGCCCTCGCCGATTGGACGTTGATCGAGAGGCGGTTCAATACCGGCGACGGTCAACAACGCGCGATCCTCGAGTTCAAAAACCCGGCCAACTCCGGCAACAACAGCTCATGGATCGACGACTTGAAGGTTGAACGCGTCGGTGATTTCACCCCGGAGAAGGCTTCGGGAATCAAGCCATTACCCCCGCGCAAAAGGGTGGAACACCTCGGCCTCACCTCTCAGCCCGATGAAAAACTTGAGTGGCTGCTCGATGCGAAATTCGGAATGTTCATCCACTGGGGTATTTATGCGGGGCTTGAGCGGGGAGAGTGGGCCATGCATCAAATGAAAATGCGCCCGGAAAGATACCGCGCCTTTGCCTACCCTGAGTCGGGCGATGCTTACTTCACCGCCGCGAAATATGATCCGAAGTCGTGGGCTGAGTTGGCCAAAGCATCCGGCATGAAATACATGGTCCTCACCACCATGCACCACGATGGTTACGCGCTTTTTGAGAGCAAGGCCATCGATGCCTTCACTTCCAAACAAACTCATAATCGTGATTTTGTTAAAGAATACGTCGACGCCTGCCGCGCGGAGGGCCTGAAGGTCGGTCTATTCAAAACCCTGATCAACTGGCGCTATCCTGGCTACTACGATTGGACCGGGACGGACTGCAAACCCAACGTATTCGGCTACAAGACCGACATCGCGCATAAAGAAAGTGCGCGAATGATGAAGGAGGAACTCTATGCGCAAACCAAGGAGCTGATGACCAACTACGGAAAGATCGATATTCTTTTCTGGGATGGGGGTTGGCTGGGCCAGCAGGGCACGAGTGCGGCGGGGGCGCCTTTCTGGGAGTCAGGTAGATACATGGATCCAAAGAATGAATGGCCGGTGAACCCATACTTCCAGGATTTCGATAAAGAATCCGGCAAACCGCTTGGCCTGATGGGCATCGTCCGGAAGTATCAGCCCGACATTATCGTCAACCCGCGTTCAGGCTGGATTGGCGACATACGGGCCGAAGAGGGCGGAGCGCGAGTCACCGGCCCGGTAAGAGCCGAGTATGTATACGAAAAATGCATGACGGTGGCCCCCGGCTGGGGTTATACAAAACATTACGAGAATCCCGAGAAAGTCATGGCGGTCGATGAGATAAAGGAAATGCTCGTGGATTGCGTCGTGCGCAACATGGTTTTCCTGCTTAATGTAGGGCCCAATCGACACGGCGAAATTCCCCCTTTAGCCGCCGAACGCTTTCGTGAAATCGGACAATGGCTGGAAAAGGTTGGCGATGCGGTTTACTCCACCCGCGGCGGCCCTTGGAATCCTAAAGACGGCGTTTATGGGTTCACCTACAAAGAAAACAAAATCTTTGTCTATTTGCTTGGCGATTTCGAAGGTGATACCTTCAACCTGCCCGCTTTGAACGAAGGCCAGAAGGCCATCAAGGCTTACATGGTTGCAGATAACACACCTGTTTTGATGACGCAGAATATGGACAGAAAAGTCACACTGTCCGGGATAAACCGCTCTGACAAGGTCGCTACCATTTTAGCGGTGGAACTCGACCAAAACGTAATGAAATGATGGGCACCCTTGCCGACCTTCGCGAAGCAACCCAAAACAGTTCACTCTCTACCTATACAATTATGAAAACGAAACTATGCCTGATTATCGTAGCCGCCTGTCTCCCGGCGCTACTCCATGCAGCACCGCCGGTCACAAAAATCGAGGACTTGCTGAAGCCTCATGTTGTCCTCAATGACTTTGTTGTAACCGCTCCCGCTTCGATCAAGCACTCTACCTCAAGCACGGGCAAGCTCCAGCTATCAGGAGAACTTAAAGACAAATCCTGCACCATCGTGCTGCGACCAAAAGCGGGCAACTGGGACATCTCGGCATACTCCTACTTCAGAGTGGACGTTACGAATCGCAGCGACGGCATCATTTGGATACGTGGACGTCTGGATAACACTGACGCGCTGGACTGGGCGAATAGCTCCTCCAGCATGGCCTATATTCTCCCGGGCGAACGGGCCACCTTGGGGTTTCCCTTTCAGCGACTGGAAAGTGCCGACGATGCGCCGGATATCTTTTACCCGATGGGCGCGCGTCCAAACGGCTTTCGGTATCACTGGATGGCATTTAGGCCGGAATCAGTGATCGCGTGTCGCCTCGCGATTCGTTCGTCGTCTGAAAAACTAAACCTTAGAGATGTTCAAGTCAGCATTGCCCAACCCTTTGGCTTAAAGGCGAACGCGCGCCTTTTTGAACTCCCTTACTTGGATAAATTCGGCCAGGTTCGTCAGCTTGATTGGCCGAATAAACTGCACAACGAAACGGAGTTGGCGGCGCGCGCAAAAAAAGAAGCTCTTGCATCGCGGTCGGACACTGGTCCCAAAAGCTTCAATCGCTTCGGTGGCTGGGCCGACGGCCCGAAGTTGGAGGCAACGGGCTATTTCCGCACCGAGAAATATAAAGGTCGCTGGTGGTTTGTAGATCCCGAGGGCCGTCTTTTCTTCTCCCACGGGGCGAACTCGATCGGGTTTGATCAAAGCACTGGCTTAAAGGGTCGCGAATCCCTTTTCGAATGGATACCATCGGCAACCGATATCAGTGAGGCACGCACTAAAGACAATCTGCACTTCATGATAGCCAATTTGAACCGGACCTTCGGTCCGGACTGGGAGGGCAAGGCCTACGAACGGGTCCACACCCGTTTGCGCCAGTGGGGCATGAATACAGTCGGTGCCTGGTCCGATTACCACTTGTATGAAAACGCCAAAACACCCTACACTCCCATCCTCCACGTCTGGCGCGGGAATAACCCTCTCGGCAAAAACGTGCCGGACCCGTTCTCGGCAGAATTCGAAAAACGTGTCGAGGACGGGCTGAAGCAACTGGCGGTGCGGTCGGCAGCGGATCCCTTTTGCCTCGGTGTCTTTATTGATAACGAGCTGGGCTGGTATGAGGATTTCGTCGGCAATACCCTCGCCGGTAAGCCGGACATGCCTGCCCGCGTGGCTGCGATCGCTTTTTTGAAAGACAAATACACCACTATCGAAGCGCTCAATACAGCTTGGTCCACCCAGTATGAATCATGGGAGGCCCTGAATGCGGCTCCGAAGGATTTGAAAGGGGTCGCGGAAGACCGCAAGGCACTCGAGCGGCTCATCTCCAATCGTTACTACAAGGTCTGCCACGACATGATGCGTAAGATTTTCCCGAACCACCTCTATCTGGGTTCGCGCATTCACAAGGCCAGCCCGGAAGTCTATGAAGAAGCCACCCGTTACTCCGATGTATTGAGTGTTAACCGCTACATGCCTTTGCCGGCCGCGGGGGTTCCCAACGGCTTCGACAAACCAGCACTCATCGCGGAGTTCCACTTTGGCGCACCAGACCGGGGTGTCCCAGGGGTGGGACTCACCTTTGTCGGCGACCAACTCCAACGCAGCCGCGCCTACGCCGCCTACGTTTTGGATGCCGTCCTCCAGCCGAACATCGTCGGCACCCACTGGTTCGCCTTCCCCGACCAATCCGCCGCCGCCCGGCCCACCGTGGGCAAACCCGGCGAAAACTACCAGATTGGCTTTGTAGACGTTACCGACACGCCCTACCCCGAAATCACCGCCTACAGCCGCAGACTGGCCGATGTCATGTATTCTCTGGCCGACCGGGAATCGGTGGACTTCATGCGCTTACTGGAGACCACCTGGAGCGCTCACCGTTCAACTCCTAAGTCCGCCCGATAGTCCCTCTTCCATTCACTTTCCTCCATGAAAACCCTCCCGTTTTTAGCTGCGTCCGTATCCCTCGTCCTAGCCACTGTTCCGCCTCTTGCTGCGGCCGTATCCCCGCCCGCATCCGCCGCCAAACCCAACATCATCGTGATCCTCGCCGACGACATCGGCTGGGGCGACGCCGGGTGCTACGGAGCGACCAAGGTCAACACGCCCAACATAGATCGCCTCGCCCGCGAAGGCCAACGCTTCGTCAACGGCCATGCCTCCGCCGCCGTCTGCACTCCCACCCGCTACTCGATGCTGACCGGCCAGTATAGCTTTCGCCGGGATGTGCGCGGTGTGAACTCGGGCGTCGCCAACGGAGCCGCTCCCCTCGTCATTCCCACCGACATGATCACCGCCCCCGGGCTGCTCCAAAAGGCAGGCTACCACACCGGCCTCGTCGGTAAATGGCATCTCGGGTTCGGCCTGACCAAGCCCGACTACAACAAAGAACTCCGCCCCGGCCCGCTCGAGATCGGCTTCGACGAGTTCTTCGGCATCCCCGCCACCAACGATCGCATCCCCACCGTGCTCGTGCGCAATCACAACGTGGTGGGTCTCGATCCGGCTGATCCCATCGAATACACCTACGACAAAAAAGAAGCGGAAACGCTGGGTCTCTCCCCTTGGGCCGCCGGCCGCAACCGCATCGGCTGGGGCAAGGGCGGAAAGGCCGCCTGGTGGGACGACAAAAAACTCGCCGACGTCAACACCAAGGAAGCCGTTCAATTCATCGAGCGAAACAAGGACAACAAGTTCTTCCTCTACTACGCTCCGCACGATGTGCACGCGCCCAAGATCCCCGGACCGCGCTTTGCGGGCACGAGCGGCCTCGGCGAGCGCGCCGACATGCTGCTCGAGTTTGACGACTCCCTCGGACAGCTCCTCCAAACCCTCGAGCGTCTCGGTCTCTCCAACGACACGCTCATCATCTACAGCAGCGACAACGGTGCCTACGTGAACGACGAGGACGGCCACCGCCCGACCGGCCCCTTCCGCGGCATCAAATCCACCTCTTGGGAGGGCGGCACCCGCGTGCCTTTCATCGTGCGCTGGCCCGCCCGCATCCCGGCCGGTGTATCGGAGGACTTGGTTTCCACGATTGATATCCCCGCCACCATCTCCGCCGCCGCCGGAGTCGCGCTTCCGGAAAACTCCTTGCCCGACAGCTTCAACCTGCTGCCCGCCATGCTCGGAGAAAAGGACGCGCCAAAACGCCATGACCTTATCCTGCAATGCGGCAGCGGATACCTCTCCGTCCGCAGTGGCCCTTGGAAATACATCCCCGACCTGGCGCTCGCCGAAGGTTGGAAATCCGCAAAAAAAGACCCCGCCGTTCCCGCCCGTCCCGGCCTTTTCAATCTCTCGAACGATCCCGGCGAAACCAAAAACCTGGCCAACGAAAACCCCTCCGAGGCCCAGCGCCTGGCCGACCTGCTGGCCAGGACGAAATCCACCCCCGTCACGAGACCCCAAGCGACAATCGCTTCCGCCGTCGCCCTTTGAATTCAACACCTCCTACCCATCCGGGTCGCAAGCCACCGGTCGGCCCCGATCGGGGCCAAATCGCGCTCACCCGGCGCGGGTATGGCATGTTCATTCACTTTGGCGTAAACACCTTTAACGAGCTGGAGTGGTCGGACGGCACGCTGCCCGCCGCCAGTTTCGCGCCGTCCGCCCTCGATTGCGACCAGTGGATCCAGACCGCCAAGGAAGCGGGTTTCCGCCACGTCGTCCTCACCACCAAACACGTGGACGGCTTCTGCCTCTGGCCGTCGCAATTTACCCACTACAGCGTCGCCGCCGCGCCGGTAAAAACCGACATCGTCGCCGCCGTTGACCGCGCCTGCCAAAAATACGGCGTGGAGCTCGGCCTCTACTATTCGCTCTGGGATCGCCACGAACCCACCCACTCGGAACCGGACCCGGCAAACTACATTCAGTATGTGAAGGATCAGCTCACCGAGCTCCTCACC
>JAIYBI010000003.1 GCA_027488595.1 Opitutaceae bacterium
ATGGGCGTGCACGACGACAAACTGGCCGTTGCCAAGCGCAGCATTATCTCCGACGCCTCCTGCACCACGAACTGCCTCGCGCCCCTCGTTCACGTTCTCCTCAAGGAGGGCTTTGGTCTCGAGGAAGGTCTGCTCACCACCGTGCACGCCTACACCGCCACGCAGAAGACGGTGGACGGCCCCTCCAAGAAAGACTGGAAGGGCGGCCGCACCGCCGCGCAGAACATCATCCCTTCCGCCACCGGCGCCGCCAAGGCCGTCGCTCTCGTGTGCCCCGAGGTGAAGGGCAAGCTCACCGGCATGGCCTTCCGCGTGCCGACTCCCACCGTTTCCGTCGTGGACTTGACCTTCAAGACCACCAAAGAGACCTCCATCAAGGAGATTAACGCCGCCCTCAAGAAAGCCTCCGAGACCTATCTCGCCGGCGTGCTCGGCTACACCGACGAAGAGGTTGTTTCCACCGACTTCATCCACGACAAGCGCTCCTCGATCTACGACGCCGGCTCCTCCATCGAGCTGAACTCGAAGTTCTTCAAGCTCGTGTCTTGGTATGACAACGAGTGGGGCTATTCCAACCGCGTGGTTGATCTCACCAAGAAGATCGCCGCCAAACTCTAAGCCCGAGTTTAGAAACTCTTAACATAAACCACGGAGGACACGGAGAACACGGAGGCAATTAATCTGCCTCTCCGTGAACTCCGTGAACTCCGTGGTTTAATTTTTTCCGCTTCTTCCCATGTCCAAATTCAAATCCATCCGCGACCTCGCCCTCGCCGGCAAACGCGTGCTCATGCGCGTCGATTTCAATGTCCCGCAGGACAAGGTGACCGGTGCCATCACCAACACCGCGCGCATCGCCGCCGCCCTGCCCACGATCAAATACGCTCTCGAACAGGGTGCTTCGGTCGTCCTGATGTCGCACCTCGGCCGTCCCGACGGCCAGCGCATCGCCAAGTTCTCGCTCAAGCCCGTCGCGGCCGAGCTTGAGAAGCTCCTCAGCAAACCCGTCACTTTCCTCGACGACTGCGTCGGCGCCTCGGTCGAGGCCGCCTGCGCCAAGCTCGCCCCGGGCACCGTCGTGCTGCTCGAAAACCTCCGCTTCCACATCGAGGAAGAGGGCAAGGTGAAGCTTGAGGACGGCACTTCCAAGAAAGCCGATCCCGCCGCCGTCACCGCCTTCCGTGCCTCGTTGACCAAGCTCGGCGACGTGTTCGTGAACGACGCCTTCGGCACCGCTCACCGCGCCCACTCCTCCATGGTCGGCGTCACCCTTCCGCTCAAGGCCGCCGGCTTCCTCATGGAGGCCGAGCTCAAAGCCTTCGGCAAGGTGCTCGACAACCCCGAGCGTCCGTTGCTCGCCATCCTCGGCGGCGCGAAGATCGCCGATAAGATTCCCCTCATCAACAACCTCCTCGACAAGGCCGACAAGGTCATCATCGGCGGCGGCATGGCCTACACCTTCCACAAGGTGAATCGCGGCATGAAGATCGGCTCGTCCCTCTTCGACAAAGCCGGCGCCGAGATCGTTGCCGAGCTCGAAGCCAAGGCGAAGGCCAAGGGCGTGGAGTTGATCTTCCCGATTGATTTCGTGTGCGGCAACAAGTTCGCCCCCGACTCCGACACCCAGCCCGCCGATATGTCCACTGGCATTCCCGATGGCTGGGAAGGTTTCGATGCCGGCCCAAAGAGCATCGAGCTCTACCGCAAGGCTATCCTCTCCTCGAAGACCATCATCTGGAACGGCCCGGCGGGCGTGTTCGAGTTCGATATCTTCGCCGGCGCGACCAAGGCCATGGCCGAGGCTGTCGCCGAGGCCACCGCCAACGGTGCCATCACCGTGGTCGGCGGCGGCGACACCGCCACGGCCGCCAAGAAATTCGGCGTGGCCAAGAAAGTCAGCCACTGCTCCACCGGCGGCGGCGCCTCCCTCGAATTCCTCGAAGGCAAGGCTCTCCCTGGCGTCGTGTTCCTCGAAAACTAAAGCTCAGAATTGTTAACCACGGAGGTCACCGAGAGTCACGGAGGCGAGCCCTCCATTCCCGCTCTCCGTGTCCTCCGTGTTCTCCGTGGTTTAAATTTTATCATCATGTCTATTCGCAAAAAACTCATCGCTGGTAACTGGAAAATGAACAAGACCGCCGCCGACGGCGTCGCCCTCGTGGCCGACATCGTCGCCGAGGTCGGCAAGCAAAACGAGGTCGAGGTCGTCGTGTGCCCGCCCTTCACCGGTCTCGAATCCGCCGCCGCCAAACTCGACGGATCCACCGTCAAACTCGGTGCGCAAAACATGCACCCCGAGACCTCCGGCGCCTACACCGGCGAGACCTCCGCCGGCATGTTGCGTGCGCTCTTCGTGAGCCACGTCATCCTCGGCCACAGCGAGCGCCGCAGCTACTTCGCCGAGAGCGATGCCTTCATCAACCAGAAGGTTCTCGCGGCACTGAAAAACCAGTTGCGCCCCATCCTCTGCGTCGGCGAGACCCTCGCCGAGCGCGAGAGCGGCAGCACGCTCAAGGTCGTGCAAACCCAGCTTGAGGCCGGCCTCGAAGGCGTCTCCAAGGAACTCTCGACCAGCGTCGTGATCGCCTATGAGCCTGTCTGGGCCATCGGCACCGGCAAGGTTGCCACCACTGAGCAGGCGCAGGAGGTTCATGCGTTTATCCGCAGCCTCTTGGTGAAGCTGTTCGGCGACTCCGTCGCCCAAAAGGTGCGCATCCTCTACGGCGGCTCGATGAAACCCGCCAACGCCCCCGAGCTGCTCGCTCAGAAGGACATTGACGGCGGCCTGATCGGCGGGGCTTCGCTCGAGGCCCGCAGTTTCGTCGAGCTCGTGAAAGCGGCTATTGCGGTCAAGTGACGCGCCTGCTGCAAACAAATCGTTAAGCAGGGAAACGCGTCGTTTCGCTCCCTCCAAACCCGGCTGCCGTTTATCGGTTGCCGGGTCTTTTTTTGGCGGAGTCATTCGGTGAAACGGAGCGATGGCCGCACGCCGCTGCTCACCTTAGACGGGAAGCCGTCGGTCCGCTCTCCGAGTGGC
>JAIYBI010000552.1 GCA_027488595.1 Opitutaceae bacterium
AGCGCTGGGACATGCAGCCGGCGACGATGAGCTTCTGGCCGGCGCGGCGTTTCTTCATACCCCGGGCGGCGTGGGCCTCGAGGATGTGGTTGATGGATTCTTCCTTCGAGGAATCAATAAAGGAGCAGGTGTTGACGATCACGACGTCGGCTTTGTCCTGATCAGGGACCACGGTCATGCCGGCCTTATGGAGGTGGCCGACCATGATCTCGCTATCCACGAGATTCTTGGCGCAACCGAGGGAAACAAGACTGACTTTGACGCTCATGGGAGGACGGGAGGGAGGCGGACTGAGGGCTGAAAACGCGGGCGAAGGGATACGAAAAAACCGCGGCTTTTTTGAGCCGCGGTTTTTTAAGGCGAAAGAGCCAGGGGCTTACTTCTTTGTGCCCTTGGTCTTTTTGGCGGCGAGGGCGACGGCGACCTTGCGGCGCTTGAGATAGGCTTCGCGACGTTTACGTTTGATGACTTTGTTAGATTGTTGGCCCATGGTGTTTGAGGTGGTAAAGGGAAAGAATCGCGAAAGGCGGGGGTGAGAGTCAAGCGCAGGGATACACCGAATTTTCAACGTGAGCTTTTTAGTGAGCAGAGTCCGGCGCGCCTCGGCGGCCGGTTTGCAGGCGTTCGAAAAGCTTCAGGTAGGCGGCGGCCTGTCGCGTCGGATCAAAGGCATCCCGCGCGAATTGGCGGGCAAGCGGCGCGGTGGCGCGGCGCAAAGCCTCGTCACCCAGCCAGCGGTTAAGCGCGGCGCCGAAGGCCTGGCTGTCGCCACTCGGGACGATGTCGCCGGTAATACCCGGGAGGCAGCACTCCGAAACCCCGCCGACATCGCCGGCGACGACGGGCAGGCCGTGCGCCTGGGCCTCGATGAGGAAGTTTGAAAGCGACTCCGCGTGCGAGGTGAGCACGGCGAGGTCTGCGGACACGTAGGCGGCGGCGGGGTCGGCTTGAAAACCGAGAAAACGCACCCGCTCCCCGATGCCGAGGTCGGCGGCAAGGCGGGCGCAGGCGGCGCGTTCGGGGCCCTCGCCGACAAACCAGAGTTGCCAGTCCGGCGCGGTCGCGGGCGGGTCGAGCCGGGCGACGATGCGAATGAGGTCGGCCTGGTTTTTCTCGGGCCGGAACATGCCGACGCAGAGCATCACCACGGTGGAAGCGGTGGCGCAATGGGCGGCGCGGAGCGGGCGCGGGGAGTCTGCTGCTGGCGCGGCATTTGGTGCGGGAGGGAAAACCAGGGCGTTGTGAATGACGGAGACTTTTGACGACGGCACGCGGTATAGGCCAGCAAGGCGGCCGGCGGCCTCGCGGCTGTTGGCTACGACGTGCGCGACCTCGGCGAGACTGCGACGGAAAAGCCCCGGCAGCGACTTGCCGGTGCGTAACGTGGCTACGACCGCGGTGGCGGGCAGCGCATTTGCCAGCCGGCCCGAGTGGGTGTTGGCCATGCGGCCCATGCAGAGGATGACATCCGGGGAGGCGCGGCGGGCGGCGCGCAGGAGGTCGGGGGCGAACCAGTTAAAGGTTGTGTCAAAGGGCTGCAGCACGCGCGGCACCAGGGGGGCGAGGTCGGGGGCCAGCGCACCGCCGGGGCGGAAGGTAACGACCTCGACGGCGTGGCCGGCGGCGACGAATTCCTTCGCGAGCAAGATGGTCTGCCGCTCGGTGCCGCCGCTGCGCAGGTAGTCTTGGAGAAGCCAGATTTTCATGGCGCAGGCGACGGGGCCGGTTCGGCCGTGTCGCCCGGCGCGAAGAGCAATGCGGCGGCGTGTTGCCAGGTGTTTTGCCGGGCCCACGTGCGACCGGCGGCTCCAAGCCTAGACCGAAGTGCGGAATCGTCGAGCAGGCGGGCGAAGGCGGCGGTGAGTTGGGCAGGATGATCGGGTGAGACGAGCAGGCCCGTGACGCCATCGGAGACCGCCTCGGGCACGCCGCCAACCCGGTTGGCGACGATCGGCAGGCCGCGTGCGGAGGCGTCGAGATATACCAAGCCGAAGCCCTCGACGCTTTGGCGGTAGTTGATGCTGGTGAGGGCGAAAACATCCGCCTGGTCGTAGACGAGTTCGAGCTGTGTCTCGTTGAGTTCGCCTAGAAAACGAGTGCGCACGGTCGCGTGAAGGGCGGCGAGGTGCAGCAGATGTTCGTAGTGGGAGTCCCCGGCTTTGCCCACGATCCAGTATTCCACCCGGGCGCGAAGCTCGGGCGGAAGCGCGTCGAGGGCTTTGAGGGTGATCAATTGGCCTTTGCGCGGGTGCAGGCGGCCGACGGTGAGCACGACGAGACGGTCCGCCTTGATGGCGACCTTCGGGGTGGTGTCGGGATCGGGCGCAAGCGGAGGAGTGTGCCCGGAGGCGGTGCGAACGGCGCCGGGCGCAAGGATGGTTTTCCCCGCCGCTTCCGGGAAACGACTGCAAAGAAGTTCGCGAGTGTAGTGGGTGAGTGTGCTGATGCGGACGGCGCGGCGGATGTGCGCGCGAGTCAGCCAGCGCAACAGCGGGTTGTGGTGGAAGCGCAGGATTTCCGAGCCGTGAAAGGTGAGCATGAGGCGGCGCGGAAGGAGACCGCCAAACGGGAGCAGCCACATCGCGGCGAGCATGGGACCCGGTTCTGCCAGCAGCACGGTGGCATCGCGCAAGCGACTCCGGTTGGCGAGCAGCGACCACGTGGTCGTGAGCTGGCAGCGCAGGCCGTGAGTTCCCGATAAGTTGAGCCGCCGCACGGTAAACGGCCATGGACGACCGCGTCCCGCAGGGTCGCGGTGTGTCCAGACCTCGACTTTCTCGCCGGCCTCGTGGGCGGCCAAGGCGATCTCCTCGCAAAAGGTGGCAATCCCGCCGCGCCGGGGATCAAACTCGTGGGTGAGGATGAAGATCGGAAGTGACGGCGCGGCTTGGGGCATACGGTTTTGGCGATGCAGGTCGGAGGTGAACACGTTGAGGGGCTTTTCCCGTCCTTTTGACTCGGAAGTGCGGATGCACCCCAGTCGGATGGAGAAATGTCTTTAATTGATTTCCTGATGCAATAACGGTTTTGGCAACGTATGTCGTCTCCCGTCTCGCCCGCCTCCGATTTCTCCGTTGTTGAAGCACAAGTCAGAGAGGCACTGCGCCGCTGCTCCGCGCCGACACTCGATGCGGCATTGCGGTATCGTAAGACTGGCGACATCACCCAGCTCCCGGCGGTGATCTTCGGCATCGTGGAGCGCTATGTGGACCCGGCCCTGCGGCCGAAGTTGTCGTCACCCGGGGTCGAAGACCTGCGGGTGGTCGAGGACCTTGGTCTTGATTCACTCACCATCATGGAGGTGGTGATGTTGGTCGAGGAGGTTGTGTTGGTGACTATTTCCAACAACGATCTGCGCGAGCTTCGCACCCTTGGAGACATCAAGACATTCGTGGATTGCCGCGCGCGTGGCGTCGAGCCGCCGAAACCGCCCCAGCGCTACGCCGTCGAGGCTATCCTCGCAGTGATGCCCATCCAGCCGCCTTTCCTTTTTCTCAACGAGGCCACCCTCACGCCAGCCCAGGCTACCGCCACTTACAGGATCACCGGTGAGGAGTTTTTCCTCGCCGGTCACTTCAAGGGCAACCCCGTGATGCCCGCTTCTCTCATGCTGGAGGCGCTTGGCCAGCTCGGCGTTTTCCATCTCCTTTCCGGTCTCGTGGCCGAGCCGGGCAAACGCGTGGACCCCGCGTCCATCTTCTTCGCCTCGACCGATGGCGTGCGTTGCAGCCGCGTGTGCCGTCCCGGCGACGTGCTGTCGCTCACGCTCAAACCGAAACGCATCAAGGCACCGCTTGTGACCTTCGAGGGCAGCATTCGCGTTGATAAAGACAAGGCGGTCACCGCCGAGGAGATCACGCTTACCTTCGGCCTCGTGGATGAGATCGCGCCGGCGGACGCAGGCGTGCCAACGCAGTCGAGCGGGGCGGCACCCGCACCCGCGGCCTAGGTTTTGCGCGGTTCGTTTCAGGCGGGATTTCCGGTAAGGTGAAGCCTTGCCGTGTCCGTCTAGGTCCCGCTATTTTTTCACAACTCCCCATGTCGCGCGTTTTCATTACCGGCCTTGGCTTTATCACCAGCATCGGCAACGACGCCGCCTCGGTTGCATCCAGTCTGCGCTCGTTGCAGCACGGCTTCGTGAGCTATGCGCCGTTCCAAAGGGACAACATCCCCGTGAAGGTGGCCGCTCCGGTGC